>DATJMX010000048.1 GCA_035508495.1 Candidatus Binataceae bacterium | reverse complement strand
AACGCGGCGTTGTTCCTCGATCTCGCGGGCACCCTCGTCGAGCTCGATGACTCGCGCAACATCCCGCGCAACTCGCGCGGCGATCTCATCATCAAGCTGCTGCCCAACGTCGCCGACAAGCTCGCCCCGATGCATGACCATCTGATGCTTGTCGTCACCAACCAGGCCGGCGTCAACCGCAAATGGTTCACGATGGAACAGGTCGAGGATGCGATGCGCGCGCTCGACGACCAGCTCGGCGGTATTCTCACCGGATGGCAGATCTGTCCGCATACGCCCGACGATAACTGCGAATGCCGCAAACCCAAGGCCGGCATGATCACCGATCTCGCGGAGCTCTACGGCGTCGATCTGAGAGCCTCGACAATGGTAGGTGACCAGGAGGTTGACGAACTCGCAGCCGAGGCCGCCGGCGTAGGCCGCTTCATCTACGCCCGCGACTTCTTCGGCTGGGATTGAAGGAACTGCTGCCGATGAGTGACGGATTGTTCGAGCGGATTCGCGAGAGCGCCAAGGCGGTTGCCGAGCGGGCGCAGTTTGTTCATGTCGAGCGCGATCGGATCGCCGATTACGCCGCGTCCCTGCCTGCCGATAAGCTCGTGCGGCCGAAACTCGATTCTCGCACACACTACCTCGGTCATGGCGAGGCAACCGCGGTTTTCATCCTGACGCTAGACTCGATCAATTTTGGCTCCGGCTATTTTCCGCATATGGCGAAGCGCCCCGGTCATTCCGGATACTTCACCGTCGCGGCGAGTCTCAAGGATTATTTCACTGCCAATGGCGCGCCGACTGCGAAGCAGCTTTCGACTTTCAGCCGCACCGAGGCAGCGCGAGTCTTCGGCCAGGATCTCACGAATCAGCCAATCGTCGAGCTGATCGAGCTGTTCACGTCAGGGATGCGACAGCTCGGATGGTTTCTCATCAACAACTACGCCGCGAGCTTCGAGGACATGCTCGGCGCCGCCAACGGCTCGGCAGAAACGCTGGTGCGGATTTTAGAGCGGATGATTTTCTTTCGCGACGTGCAGCGCTACGGCGACCTCGAGGTCCCGTTTTACAAGCGCGCGCAGTTAACCGCGGCCGATCTTTCACTCGCGTTCGACGGCGAGGGCTTCGGCCGCTTCAGCGATCTCGACCAGCTCACGATCTTCGCCGACAACCTCGTGCCGCACGTGCTCAGGATCGACGGCATCCTGCGTTACGACGATGCACTCCTCAAACGAATCGACGCGGGTGAACTGATCCCATGCGGCGCGCGCGAGGAAATCGAGATTCGCGCTTGCGCCCTGCACGCGTCCGAGTTGATTCGCGAGGCACTCGCGTCGAAGGGCTCGAAGGCGCGCTCGATCGATATCGACTACCTGCTCTGGAATCGCGGCCAGCAGCCCGACTACAAAGCGCATCCGCGCCATCGCACCAGGACCGTCTTCTATTAAGCTGCACACGCGATGCAGCGCAGCGGCTGCATGGCAATCGCGCCGCAAGCGCGCCGCTGCGGCCGCATCGCGAAAAAAGCCCGCAAACCGCGCCCTCATCGATGGCAAGCGCCTTGCTCTTAGTGCCTCGAGAATCGCGTCTCCGAAAAGGCGCGGACACTGGAGGCAACGCATAATGATCGCATCAATTCTGATCGGACTAATCGCGGGATGGCTCGCGGGCAAGCTGCTCAACGGCGAAGGCTACGGCGCAGTCTGTGACATCCTGCTCGGATTAGTCGGCGGCGTGATCGGCGCCGCAATCTTCGCGATGGTCGGCCTGCACGCCCACGGCGCCCTCGGCGCAATCGTAATCTCAACCGCAGGCGCAGTCGGTCTCGTCACGCTGACTCGAGTAATCACCGACGAACTTTAATTTGAATCGTTCACCGATTATCGTTGAGCGAACTGATCGGATCTGAATTTGGCGGTGCTGTTTTAGCTATGCCGACCAAGAATTTTCTGCCTCTCATTCATCCCGGCGAGATCCTGCTGCATAGGTCGAGCGTCCAACGCATCTAGATCGATTCACACCAGGCTGAGCTTCACTCTGCCAGGCGCGACGACGCCATTGCTGATTCGTTTTTCGTGTACTCGAATATCGACATCGTAACCTAGCCGGGCAAGCAGCTCGCAAAGCCTGTCTCTCGAAAATTTCTCCAAGCGACCTCTAACGAGGGCTGAGGCTTTGGGTTGGTCGATTCCCATGATCTTTGCGGCCTCTGCCCGGGTGAGTCCGAGTTTGTTGATTCGCCTGCCAATGAGAATCGCAATGTCGCTTTTGATATCGAATTCATCCGCATCGTGCAGCCAAGATCCTTAAATACACTGCCACTTCCGATCTCATAATCGACGCGAGCAGGTCTCATCTCAGATACACTCCTCAGGCGGACGCGCTTACCATCAATTCCGATGGCGCTTGTCATTATGCGCGCTTCGCCTAATCGGATTCTTGATGGGTGTTTGGCCTTTGGTGCCGCGGGGGGCTTCGCGCTAACTTGGTCGGCAATCATCGTCCGAGTTGGGTTGGAGGCCCGTGATGAAAATCGGAGTCCTTGCATTCACCGCCAGCTACACCGCTGATCCCGCGACCGTCGCAAAGATGTGCGAAGCGGCGGGTTTCGAATCGTTCTGGCTGCCCGAGCATCCCATTATTCCGTCGGTTCACAAGACGCCGTTCCCGCGCGGCGACGGCAAGATTCCCAAGGGCTACTACCACATGATCGATCCGTTCGTCGGACTCGCGCTCGCGGGCGCGGCGACCAAAACGATCAAGCTCGGCACCGGGATCTGCCTCGTGCCCGAGCGCGATCCGATCATCACGGCCAAGGAAATCGCGACTCTCGACTTTTACACCGGCGGCCGTTTCCTGTTCGGCATCGGCGCGGGATGGCTCAAGGACGAGAGCGAAATCATGGGCGTGGAGTTCCGCCGGCGCTGGCCGATGACGCGCGAGTACGTCCGCGCGATGAAAGAGCTGTGGACCAAGGACGAGGCGAGCTTCAACGGCGAGTTCGTGAAATTCCCCGCAGTGCATTGCAATCCCAAGCCGGCCCGCAAGCCCTATCCTCCCGTTCATATCGGACAGAACGGCGATCGCGGCCTGCGCAACACGGTCGAGATCGGCGACGGATGGGGTCCGATCGCGCTCGAGCCGGCCGCGCTCAAGGACGAACTCGCCAAGCTCAAGAAGATGTGCGACGAGGCGGGACGCGACTTCAGCCAGATCGAAATCACCATGTTCTCGCCGCTGGGCGGCAAGGACACGCGCCGCGCCTGCGACGACTATGCGGCCGCGGGAGCGCATCGCCTGATCGTTTTTCCTGAAGACCTCTCGCCCGAGGGCGCGCAGCGCGAAATCGAGGGCCTGGCGCGTCAATGGGTCGGATGATCCGCGGCGCGATTTCAGGTTTCGGCGAGGTCGCGGCGCGGGCGCATCTGATCGGATGGCGCACGCGCCCGAATATCACTCTGAATGTCATCCACGATCCGATTTCGGAGCGGCGGCACGAGGCGTTGCGGCTGATCGACGGCGTCAGGGTTTACGACGATCTGGAACTGATGCTCGACGGCGAGGCGCTCGACTTCGTCGATATCGCGAGTCCGCCCTCGCTCCATGCGAAGTCAGCTGCGACGGCTCTGGCAGCGGATGCGAGCGTGCTGGTCGAAAAACCGTTCGCACTCTCGCTCGAAGAGTTCGACGCTCTCGCCCGCGTCGCCGACGCGAAGCGGCGGGTCATGATGTGCGTGCATAATTGGAAGTACTCGCCGCCGTATGCGACGGCGCGCGAGGCGATCGCGAACGGCCGTCTCGGCGTTGTTCACTCGATGTCACTGGATCGCCTGCGCACGCAGCCCGCCGGCAAAGGCGGCGCGGGCGGGCGATGGCGCCAGTCAGCAGCCTCGGGCGGCGGGATTCTGATCGATCACGGATGGCATATCTTCTACCTGATGCAGTGGCTGCTCGGCGGCGCCGCGCCTGAGACTGTCGCGGCGCGGCTCGAATTCCCGCCCGGCAGCGACGCCGACGATGCGGCCGAGATGCGAATCGAGATGGCCGGCGGATGCGTCGCAACCTCGCGTCTGTCGTGGCGCTCGGGCCGACGCAGCACGTCAGCCGCGATCGAAGGCGATCGCGGCCGCCTCGATATCGAAGGCGACCAGGTCACGTTCACCGATCGCGACGGCCGCGCCCAGGATTTGACCGTGGCCGACGCGCCCGACGACTCGTATCACGCGGCCTGGTTCGCCGGGATGGCGTGCGACTTCGAAGAGGCGCTCATCGCGGGCAACGAGTCGACGATGGCACGCAGCAATCGAATCGAGGCCCGCAACTGTGTCGCCATTATTGAGGCCGCCCGGATTTCATCGTCGGAAGGAGGCCGCGCCCGGAAAATCGACCGGTAACACTGTCGTCAACCACTCAGACTGCACGATTTTTGACCCGAATATGTCTTCGATACCGGACTTTTTCACGCTACCTGCTGGTATCGCGTGTCTCCTGCCTGACCGATCGGACTGGACCGCCTTGACATTCGTGCCCGTCAAGGTACGATTACGATTGACCGAAAGGTTAGCCGTGTCTTCTGCTCCAGTATTTCGGGTTCGCATACCGATGTCGGGAGCGCAATCGTAACGGCTTGGTGTGTGGCGGACCGAGGCTGAACTCTTAGAATCGAGCTGGATGAGCACATCTCAGGACAAAGTGGCGCCTATCGAGCCGCGCGGACAGGCGCAGGATTCTCGCGACGAGATTCTCAAGGCCGCGATGCATCTGTTTGCCAACCGTGGCTTTCACGAGACCTCGATGTCCGAGGTTGCCCGCGAGGCGCACGTCAGCAAGGCGCTCATCTTCTGGCATTTCAAGACCAAGGAAGAGTTGTTCGTCGCGGTCCTTAACCGTCTGCTCGAGCCTTACTTCATCGACTTTGCCGAGGAAGCGGGCAAGCTTGACGAGCGCGCGCAAATCCAGAAGCTGGTCGAGCAGTACCTGCATTTCATCCACGAGAACGCGAGTTCGGTCCGGTTTTTCCTCGCCCAGATGATGCACGATCAGCATCTGTCGGAGACTCTCAGCGACCAGGTGCTGCGGCTCTACGGCGGCTACCGCGCGATGCTGGTTGAACTCATCGCGCGGGCGCAGGAAAAAGGAATATGCTCGCGGCGTTTCGCGCCCGAAGCGGCGGCCGGCTTCCTGGTCTCGGCGCTCAACGGGCTCTTGATTGAGCATCTATTTATCGGCGGCAGTTCGGTGGACACCGAGGCCGCGGTTGCGATGGTTGGTGAGTGGTTGTTTGGGGAAGCGGATCGCACTCCCCCCGCGGACGGCAGCGCGTCCGCCTGAATTACATCTTCATCCCGGCAGGAGACGACTTAGAAGATGCGCGTTCCTTTCAAGCAGATGATCGACCTTGGCCGCTACATGAGCAAAAAGAAGCGCGCCGGGGAGAAATATTTCCCGCTCGTGCTGATGCTCGAGCCGCTACATGCGTGCAACCTCGCGTGCGTCGGATGCGGCCGAATCGTCGAATACAAGGACACGATTCGCGACATGATGACGCTCGATGAGGCGCTGGACTCGGCCAAGGAATGCGGCGCGCCGATCGTTTCGATCTGCGGCGGCGAGCCGCTCATGTACAAGCATATCGCGCCACTGACGAACCGGCTTATCGAAGAGCAGGGCCGCCACGTCATGATCTGCACCAACGCGATCCTGCTCGAGCGTTTCGTCAAGAACGTCGGCCCCAGCAGCTACCTCAGCTTCAATATCCATCTCGACGGCATGAAGGAGACCAACGATCGCGTGACTGCGCGCGACGGTCACTTCGATATCGCCGTCAAGATGATCAAGATGCTCAAGGACAAGGGCTATCGCGTGCAGACCAACACCACCGTCTTCCGCGAGACCACCGGCGACGAGCTCGAGGAGCTGGTCAAGTTCCTGACCACGCTCGGCGTCGATGGGATGCTGCTGAGCCCCGGCTATCACTACCAGGTGCTGAACAACGACGAGCTCTACCTCAAGAAAGAGGAGATGCCGTACAAGTTCATGAAGATCAACGAGATGGCGCACGACCACAAGATCGTCAACACGCCGATCTACCTCGACTATCTCGTCGGCAAGCGCGATCTCCTGTGCAGCCCCTGGACCACGGTCACGCGCAATCCGCGCGGCTGGAAGGGGCCCTGCTACCTGATCACCAACGGGCACTACAAATCATTCGAAGACATGCACGCAGCGACTGATTGGGAGTACTACCGCTCCAAGCAGGATATCCGCTGCCGCGATTGCAAGCTCCACTCCGGATTCGAGGGCACCGTCGCGCTCGACTTCGGCTCGAACCTGAAAGATTCGTGGCGGATGGTGCGCCACTACATGCACTAGCGCGATACGAAGCGCCGCGTGCGCTTCGCATCCCGGCGCGCCGCGAGCGCTTTGGCGCGCCGACCCGGACCAAATGAGCACAGACTTCAATCTCGATCGTTATCTGAAAGAGCGCGTGCAAATCGTGGAACGCGCGCTCGCCCATGCCGTGCCTGAGCCTGCGGGTTCGGAAGCCAGGCTGTTCGAGGCGATGCGCTACAGCCTGCTCGGCGGCGGCAAGCGCCTGCGCCCCGTGCTTGTGCTCGCCTCGTGCGAGGCGGTCGGCGGCAAGCCCGAAGCTGCGATAGGCCTCGCCTGCGCGCTCGAGATGATTCACACCTACTCACTCATCCACGACGATCTGCCGTGCATGGACAACGACGATCTGCGCCACGGCCGCGCGACCAGTCACAAGGTCTATGGCGACGCGTTCGCGACGCTCGCCGGCGACGCGCTCCTGACCGACGCATTCAAAGTTCTCGCGCGCTCGGGCTCCGAAGCGATTCCGCCGCAGACCCTGCTCGAAACTGTTGCCGAGCTCGCTCAGGCAGCCGGCTCGGGCGGGATGGTCGCGGGCCAGGTGATCGATATCCTCGGCGAGGGCAAATCGAAGACCATCGAAGAGCTCGAAGAGCTGCACAGTAAAAAAACCGGCGCGTTGTTTCTCGCGTCGATCAAGGGCGGCGCGCGCCTCGGCGGCGCGGATCCCACCCAGCTCGAAATGCTCGATGCGTATGGCCGCGCGCTCGGCCTCGGCTTCCAGGTCGTTGATGATCTTCTTGATGTCGTGAGCACGACCGAGCAGATGGGCAAGCGCACGCAGAAGGATTCCGCGCACGGCAAGGCCACCTACCCCGCCATTCTCGGCATCGAGCGCTCGCGCGACATGGCCGACGAACTCAAGCATCGCGCGCATCGCGCAATTGCTCCGCTCGGCGACGCCGCCGAGCCGCTGCGGCATATCGCAACGTTCGTCGTGGAGAGAACCAAGTGACCGCCGCGGCCGTAATGAAACCGCAGATGCGTCCGCGGCAGGCGGTCCTCCTCGAACCGCGCGTGCTCGAGCTGCGCGACTGGATGCCGGCGCATCCGGGACCCGGCGAGCTGCTGATCCAGATTCGATGCGCGCTGAGCTGCGGCACCGATCTCAAGACTTTCCGCCGTGGGCATCCGCTGTGGCCAACGCCGACTCCTATCGGTCATGAGTTCTCCGGAGTAGTCGCCGAAGTCGGACACGGAGTCACCGCGTATCGAGTTGGCGACGAGATTATGTGTGCCCCCACCGCGCCCTGCGGCGATTGTTTCTACTGCAAGCGCGGTCAGGAGAATCTCTGCGACGATGCGCTCGGGCGGATGGTGCTCGGCGCGTATGCCGACATGATCATCCTGCCGGCTCACGTTGTCGCGACCAATACGTTCCTCAAGCCGCGCTGGCTGCCGTTCGAGGAAGCCGCGCTGCTGGAGCCGCTTTCGTGCGTCGTCCACGCGCAGGAGATCGCGAAGCCCGAGGCTCATGAGACCGCGGTGATCGTCGGCGCGGGCCCTTTCGGCCTGCTGCATATGATCACGCTGCGCGCCGCGGGCGTGCGGCAAATCGTGATGGTGGGCCGCGGTGCGCAACGCCTCAAGTGGGCATCGGAAATGGGCGCCGATCTCGTCCTCGATGCGTATCGCGACGACGTCGGAGCCGTGCTCGCGCGCCTCAACGGCGGCTATGGCCCCGATCTCGTTATCGAATGCACCGGCCAGATCGATGGCTGGCAGGATTCGATCAAGTTCATGCGGCGCGGCGGACGCGCGGTGCTGTTCGGCGGATGCCCGGTCGGCACGATGCTCAACGTCGATACGCGCCGGATGCATTACGACAATCTGACGCTGCTCGCGCCGTTTCATTTTCGTCCGCGCGACGTTGCGAAAACCCGCGAGATGCTGTGCGCGCGCGAGCTGAACTTCGGCGCTGTCATCAACGCGCATCGGCGGCTCAGCGAGCTCGAAGACGTGTTCGCGATGCTCGAGCGAGGAGAGATTTTGAAGTGCGCGATCACGCCATGAGCTCCAACAACGATGGCGCGCTTGATGGCGCGAACTCCGGGGAGAGACCAATCGAAGAATCCATGAACGAGACCGCAGAAGTCCAGAATCTCACCGCGCCGGCCGCGGGCGCGCCCCCCGAATACGTCGCCAGGATCGATTACACGATCGATCGCGCGCAGAAGTCGCTGATCGCGCTGCAAAAGCCCGAGGGTTATTGGCAGGCGCCGCTCGAAGCCAACGGCGAAATGAACGCCGAGTACATGATCTTCAGCCACTTCATGGACATCGTCGATCCCGAGCTCGAGCCGCGGATGAAAAAGCATCTGCTCGATCTGCAGAACGCCGACGGAAGCTGGAGCCTGTATCCGGGCGGCGAGGGCTACCTCTCGACGTCGATCGAGGCGTACTTCGCGCTGAAGCTCGCGGGACTGCGCGCCGGCGACGAGCCATGCATGCAGGCGCGGCGCTGGATCTTGTCCAAGGGCGGCATCGAGAACTGCGGCACGCTCGCGCGCTTCTATCTGGCCGCGATGGGCCAGGTCGGATGGCACGCGACGGCGGCGATTCCGATCGAGCTCGCGATGTTTCCGAACTGGTTCTTCTTCAATATCTACGAGCTGTCATCGTGGGCGCGCGGCACGCTGATGGCCCTGATGTATCTGCAGGCTGCGCGGCCCGTGAAGCAGATCGATTACGTGGCAGGAGTGCTCGAGCTGTTCATCCAGCCTCCGCACTTCACCAAGTTCAAGCAGCCGCGCGGCAAGAAGCTCGTCTCGCTGCGCAATGCGCTCAATGTCGCCGACAAGGGCCTGCGCGTTTTCGATCGCCATCATCTGCCGACGCTGCGGGCGCGTGCGATGCGCTTCGTCGAGAACTGGATCCTCGAGCATCAGGAGGGCAACGGCACCTGGGGCGGCATCGAACCCTGCTACCTGCTGAGCGCGATGGCTCTGAAGGCCAACGGCTACCGCAACGACCATCCGGTGCTCAAAAAAGCACTCGAAGGGATCAAGGAACTCATCTGGCACTTCGACGACTACTCGATGTTTCAGCCGTGCGTGTCGCCCAACTGGGATGCCGCGCTCGCTGGCCGCGCGTTGCTCGATTCGGAGCTGCCCGGCAACGACGAGTCGATCAAAAAAGTCGCGCGCTGGTTTATCGACAATCAGATTTTCAAGAAGGGCGACTGGTCGATTAAGCGGCCCGATCTCGAGCCCGGCGGATGGGCATTCGAGTTTTATAACGACTGGTATCCCGACGTGGACGATTCCGCCGTCATCCTGAGCGTGCTCGCCGAGGCCGAGGTCGATGACACGGCGGCCAAGGAGCACGCGCTCGCCGCCGGCGCGAACTGGGTGATGGGCATGCAATCCGAGGACGGCGGATTCGCCGCCTTCGACGTCGATAACGATTCGACCTGGCTCAACAATATCCCACTCGCCGATGTCGAGGCCGTCACCGATCCGTCGTGCCCCGATCTCACCGGCCGCGTGCTCGAGATGATGGCGGGCGTCGGCTATCGCGTCGATCATCCTGTCGCCAAGCGCGCGATTAACTGGCTGAAGAAGAATCAATCGCCCGAGGGCTCCTGGTGGGGACGCTGGGGCGTGAATCACATCTACGGAACCTTCTCTGCGCTCTCGGGTCTGCGCAAAATTGGCGTCGATATCAACGAGCCGTGGATCAAACGCGCAGTCGCTTGGCTCAAGTCGAAGCAGAACGAGGACGGCGGATGGGGCGAGAGCCCGCTCTCCGACAAGGACGCATCATGGCGCGGGCGCGGCACCAGCACCGCGTCGCAGACCGCGTGGGCGATGATTGGTCTCGTCGCCGGCGAAGACGGCATCAGCGATCAACTCATGCGCGGCGCGCAGTTTCTGGCCGAGCAGCAGAATGAGGCGGGCGCGTGGGACGAATCCGAGTTCACCGGCACCGGTTTCCCGAATCACTTCTACCTTCGCTATCACATGTACGCACATTACTTTCCGCTGATGGCGCTCGGACGTTTCCGCAAGCGCCTCCGGGAGATGGCATCGCACTGAACGGCGCACGATGAAGACAATTTCGATACTAGGCTCGACCGGCTCGGTCGGCGTTACGACGCTGGATGTAGTCGGGCGCTTCAGCGATCGGTTCAAAGTCGCGGCGATGGCGGCCGGGCGCAATCTCGATCTCTTCGCGCAGCAGATTCGCCGCTTTCGTCCCGACCTGGTCTCCGTCGCGACGCCGGAACTCGCGCGCGATCTCACCGAGCGGCTCAGCGATCATCGAGTCAGGATCGTTCACGGCCTCGAAGGGGCGGCCGCGGTGGCGACGCATCCCGCGACTGAGCTCGTAATGTCCGCGATGGTCGGCGCACTCGGCCTCCGCCCGACTCTAGCTGCGATCAAAGCTGGCAAGGACATCGCCTTCGCCAACAAGGAAGTGCTGGTCGTCGCGGGCGAGCTGATCACGCGGGCAGTACGCGAAAACGGAGTGCGGCTGCTGCCGGTTGATAGCGAGCACAACGCGATTTTCCAGTGCCTCGAAGGCCGCGGGCGCGAGGGCCTCAAGCGAATCGTCCTGACTGCCTCAGGCGGTCCGTTCCGCGAGCTTCCCGTCGCGCAGTTCGACTCGGTAACCGTCGAGCAGGCGCTCAATCATCCGACCTGGCGCATGGGTAGCAAGATCACGATCGATTCCGCGACGCTCATGAACAAAGGCCTCGAAGTGATCGAGGCGCGCTGGCTCTTCGATCTGACGCCGGAGCAAATTGGCGTCGTCATTCATCCACAAAGTGTCATCCATTCGATGGTCGAGATGATCGACGGCTCGGTGATCGCGGAGATGGCGGTGCCTGACATGGCGATCCCGGTTGCATACGCGCTGGCGTATCCAGATCGCCTCCCGCTCGATCATCTGAAGAAGTTTTCATTAACCAAGGCGGCGCGCCTCACCTTCGAGGAGCCGGACTTCAGCCGCTTTCCGTGCTTGCGCCTTGCGTTCGAGGCGCTAACTGAAGGTCACACGATGCCGGCGTGCCTCAACGCGGCGAACGAGGAGCTGGTCGCGGGATTTCTCGCGGGCCAGGTACGCTTCGTCGATATCCCGCGGCATATCGAAAACGTGATGCGGCGGCATCCGAATCGCGCCGCCCGCACGCTCGAGGATTTGCTCGGTACCGACGAATGGGCGCGCGCGCAGGCGCGTGAGCTGATCGGCGCGAGACCCGCGGCGGCGTAACGTCATGATTGGCAGCGAAGCAGGAATCAGAAGCGAGCGCCCGCTGCTCGGAGCCTCGCGGCGTGATACGCCGGGATCGACCGAGCTCGATCGCGCGTATGCGTTCTGCACCGCGCTCGCGCAGTCGCACTACGAGAACTTCACGATCGCCTCGTGGCTGATGCCGCGCGCGATGCGCAAGCATATGCACGCGATCTACGCCTACGCGCGGATCGCTGACGACTTTGCCGACGAGGATCGCGATCTCGCGAAGCTCGACGACTGGGGGCATCAGCTCGAAGCCGCCTACGCCGGTGCGCCGCGCGATCTGGTGTTCGTCGCGCTCGCCGACACGGTACGCAAGTTCGAGATCCCGAAAGAGCCGTTCGCCGATCTGCTCGTCGCGTTTCGCTCGGACGTGAATTTCCGGGGCTTCGACACGCTCGATGATCTGCTCGGCTATGCGCGCAATTCCGCAAATCCCGTCGGACGTCTCGTGCTGTATCTGTTTGGCTACCGCGACGACGAGCGGCAGCATCTGTCCGATCTCGTATGCAGCGGGCTTCAGCTCGCGAATTTCTGGCAGGACGTCGCAATCGATCTGGGCAAGGGCCGCATCTATATTCCGCGCGCCGATCTTGCGCGCTTCGAGATCGCGCCCGACGCACTCGGCAAGCCCGAGATTGCGGCGAAGTTCATCGCACTGATGCGGCATGAAGTCGCAATCGCGCGCGCGATGCTGCTCGAAGGCGGTAACGGTCTTTCGAGGCTCGTCGATCGGCGGCTCAGCCGCGACATCCTGATGTTCGCCGGCGGCGGGCTTGCGATCCTGCGCGCGATCGAGCGCGTCGGCTACGATGTTTTCGAGCGGCGGCCTAAACTGGAAAAGTGGGACTACCTAAAACTGGGATGGAGCGCGATCCGTGGACGCCTTCAAAACTGATTCCGAACAACTCGAGCGCGCGGGCTTCGAGCCGGCGCATACTTCGCTCGATGCCGACTACGAGCGCTGCGCTCATATCACCCGGAACTCGTCGTCGAATTTCTACTACGCCTTCATGCTGCTGCCCGCGGAACGCCGCCGCGCGCTGCACTCGGTGTACGCGTTCTGCCGCTTCCTCGACGACATTGCCGACGACGAAGGCTTCAGCGATCCGGCCGCGATGCTCGGGCGCTGGCGCGAAGAGCTCGAGCGCGTATACAACGGCGCGCCGACGCGTGCCATTTCTCGCGCGCTTACGGACAGCGTTCGCCGTTTCGAGATTCCGCGCGCGTATTTCGAAGAGATCATCTCCGGCGTCGAGATGGATCTTTCCCAGAAGCGCTACGCGACATTTGAAGAGCTGCGGCTCTATTGCTATCGCGTCGCGGCCGCGGTCGGCCTCATCTGTATCGAGATTTTCGGCTACAGCAATCCCGCCGCGCGTGAATACGCGGAAAACCTCGGCATCGCCTTTCAGCTCACCAATATCCTGCGCGACGTGCGCGAGGACGCGGGCCGCGGCCGTATCTATCTGCCGCTCGAAGACATCGAGCGATTTGAATTCAGCGAAGCAGAGCTGCTCGCCGGGATTTACGATGAGAACTTCGTGCGCATGATGGAATTCGAAGCGCGCCGCGCGCGCGAGTTCTACGCCAAGGCTGAAGCCGCTCTGCCCGAGGAGGATCGCGGCTCGCTGGTCACGGCGGAAGCGATGCGCCTCATCTACGGCACGCTGCTCGATCGGATCGTCGAATCGAACTATCGCGTGTTCGAGGGCCGCCTGAGTCTCTCGGCGCCGCGTAAGCTCTACCTCGTCGGCCGCGCGTGGGCGAGTGGCCGTTTCGGCGCGCGCCACGGATGACGCAGGATGATTGAGCCCAAGGACGTCGTTGTAATCGGCGGCGGCTTCGCGGGGCTCAGCGCTGGGGTCGCCCTCGCGGACAAGGGTTTCCGCGTGGCGCTGCTCGAGCGCAAGCCCGCACTCGGAGGCCGCGCATATTCGTTTGCCGATCCCGACACTGGTGACTCGGTCGACAACGGCCAGCACGTTCTCATGGGATGCTACCGCGCGACGCTGGATTTTCTCACCCGCGTCGGCTCGCGCGACAAGCTCGTGATCCACGACGATCTTGAAATTGACATGCTCGACGGTCGCGGCAAGAGCGCCTCGGTTCATGCCGCGCATCTGCCCGGCCCAATGCACATGGCGATGGCGCTGATGCGCTATCGGCACTTGACTATTGGTGAACGCCTGAGCGCGATGCGCGCCGGTCTGCGCCTGCTCGGGATGCATCGCCGCGACGAAGGCATCCTCGAGAAGCTCACCGTCGTCGCGCTGATGGACAGGCTCGGCCAGAGCCAACGCATCCGCGACACGTTCTGGTATCCGATTTCGATCGCGACGCTCAACGACGAGCCCGAGTCGTCATCGGCAATGCTGCTCGCGACCGTGCTCCAGCGCGCGTTCTTTGGCCGCCGCGCGGATTCATCGTTCGTTTATCCCAAGGTCGGACTTAGCGAGCTCTACTGCACGGGCGCCAGGAAGATCATCGAAGACTCGGGCGGCCTCGTCGAATCGCATGCGATCGTCGAAGCGCTCGACGTTGGCGAGGGCGGCAGGATCGCGAGCGTGCGCCTGCGCGACGGTCGCCGCCTCGGCGCGTCGAATTTCATCTCGGCCGTTCCGCCGCATCATCTGCTGCGCTTTCTGCCTGAGAACGCTGTCGCGGATCCGTTCTTCTCGCGCTTCGATGGACTCACGACTTCGCCAATCATCTGCGTGCATGCGTGGTTCGATCGTACCATCACCAATTCGGCATTCGTCGGCTTCATCGGCACGACCACGCAATGGATGTTCAACAAGCGGCGTATCTTCGAGCTGCACGGCGAGTCGCATCCGGGTTATCTGAGCTTCGTCATCAGCGGCGCGCGCCGGATCGTCGATCAGTCGAATGATGAGCTGCTCGACGTCGTCCTCGCCGACCTGCGCAAGATGATCCCGGCGGCGACGGACGCGAAGCTGCTCAAGGCTCTCGTGCTCAAGGAAAAGCAGGCGACGATGGCGCCCGACCTGCGCTCTCATGAGTTGCGCCCAACGGCATCGACGCCGATTCCAAACTTCTTTCTCGCCGGCGACTGGATTCAGACCGGCCTGCCCGCGACGATCGAAAGCGCGGTGATCTCCGGCAACGCGGCAGCCGACGCAGTCGCGGGCCGCGTCGGCGCCTAGCGCGATGGCATCTAAGACGGCACTCGTGACCGGGGGCAACGGCTTCGTAGGAAGCCACGTCGTGCGCGCTCTCCTCGCGCGCGGCGATCATGTGCGTGTGCTGTTGCGTGAAAAGGCGGACCGCAGCGCGCTCGTCGGACTCGATATCGAGCTCGCGATCGGCGACCTGCGCGACGCGTCATCAGTCGAACGCGCCTCCACGGGATGTAACGAGGTCTATCACGTGGCAGCCGATTACCGGCTCTGGCTCACCGACCCCGCTCCTATGTACGCGACCAACGTAGAGGGCACGAAGAACGTGATCCGTGCCGCGCGCGCCGCGGGCGTGAAACGAATCGTGCATACGAGCACTGTGGGTGCGCTCGGAATTCCGCACGGCGGAATCGGGCGCGAGGACACTCCCGTCACGCTCGAGCAGATGCCGGGGCACTACAAGCGCTCGAAATTTCTCGCCGAGCAGGAAGCTATGAAAGCCGCGCGCGAAGGCGCACCGGTCGTGATCGTGAACCCTTCCACGCCGATTGGCGAGTACGACTACAAGCCCACTCCGACCGGACGCATCATCGTGGATTTTCTCAACCGGCGGATGCCGGCGTATGTCGACACGGGACTCAACCTTGTTGACGCTGCCGATTGCGCGCGCGGCCATCTGCTCGCGGCGGAGCGCGGTCGAGTTGGTGAGAAATATATTCTCGGCGCGGAGAACATGAGTTTGAAAGAATTCCTTGCGCGGCTTGCGCGGCTCTCCGGACTCGCCGCGCCGCGCGTGCGAATCCCATACGCCGTCGCGTTCGGCTTCGCCCTCGGCGCCGAAGCGGTATCGCGCACCGTTACGCGGCGCGCGCCGCGCGCTAGCCTCACCGAAGTTCGCATGGCGCGCAAGCACATGTTCTTCGATTCATCGAAAGCGAAGGCCGAGCTCGGCTACGAGCCGGGTCCGGTTGACGATTCGATTCGCCGCGCGATCGAGTTTTTCAAAGCGATGCACTCGCGCACGGCCGCGTAGGGAGCGCCCGCGATGCATCTGCTGCTCTCGACGATCGCGCTCCGCCCTTACGTGTTCATCTTCCTCGCGAGCTTCCTTTTTATCGCGATCATCAACTTCGGCCTGCGCACGACGCTGCTCTTCACCATTCTGACCTACGTCGTCTCGCTCACGTGCGAATGGTCGTCGGTGCACAACGGCTTTCCCTTCGGGCTCTATCACTACATCGAGGCGACGCACGATCGCGAAATCTGGATCTTCGGAGTGCCTTTCATGGACTCGCTGTCGTTCACGTTCCTCGGCTTCGCGAGTTACAGCGTCGCTCTGCTGCTGAGCTCGCCGCTTTATCGCCAGGGCGCCGACCTTCGGATCCTCGATACGCGGAAGATTCGCCGCGCGCCGCGCGTATGGCTGATGGCCGCGCTGTTCATGGTGATGATCGACTGGGTGGTCGATCCGCTGAGCGTGCTCGGCGACCGATGGTTCCTCGGCAAGATTTTCTGGTACGACCCGCCGGGACCGCATTTCGGCGTGCCGATCAGCAATTACCTCGGATGGTATTTCGTCGCGGCGATCACTATCGCGATCTTCCAACTCCTCGACTCGACGATAAATCGCGGCGCGGGAAAGCCCGCCGGCGCACTTCCATCGATGCGCTCGCGCGCGCTGCTCGGCCCCGCGCTCTACACCGGAATCGTGCTGTTCGGAATCACGATGCTGTTTCGCATCGGCGCGAGCGGGATCGGATGGGCGAGCGTGTTCGTCTACCTGCCCTTCGCGTCCCTCGCGATTCATATCCTTACGCGCCCCGACTGCTACGGCGATCGCGCCGCGATCGAACGCCATCTCGCCGACTTTCCTTACGAGCGCGAACTGACTTGGAACGTCGAAGCTCCTGCGCCACGCGAATCGAGCCGTCGCAGCGCCTGACGCTTTCAAAATCTCTGTGATCGTGGCAATGCTCGCGAGTCGGCGATGGTCGCCGTGGAGGAACACTGCTCATGATGCTCAAGGATAAAGTTGCACTCGTCACTGGCGCGGGCTCGGGAATCGGGCGCGCCAGCGCGATTCGATTTGCCGAAGAAGGCGCGAAGGTGATGGTCGCCGACGTGCGCACCGAATCGGCGCAGAACACCGTCGCGGAGATCGGCAAGGCCGGAGGCTCGGCGAAGTCGGTCGCGGTCGATGTGCGCGTCGGCGCCGAAGTCGAGAAGATGGTCGAGGAGACGGTCCGTATCTTCGGCCGCCTCGATATCCTGTTCAACAACGCGGGCGTGTTCGTGCCGAAGAACGTAGTCGATACCACCGAGCAGGAATGGGACTGGGTCGTCGATGTGTGCATGAAGGGTGTGTTTTTCGGCTGCAAGTACGCGATCCCGCACATGATCAAGCAGGGCGGCGGCGTGATCATCAATACCGCCAGCGGCGCGGGAATCGAAGGCGTGCCGAACCTCGGCGCATACCAGGCGGCCAAGGGCGGCGTCGTCATCATGTCCAAGGGCATCGCGCTCGACTTCGCCAAGCACAATATCCGCTGCAACACGATCTGTCCGGGCGTGATCGAGACTCCGATCGCGGAGAACTGCAACACGATTCCCGCGGGCGCGTCGCAGATGATGTGGGAGCGCACCGGGATCATGCATCCGCTGGGCCGCAACGGAAAACCCGAAGAGGTCGCGGCGCTCGCGACCTTCCTCGCGTCGGACCAGGCCGCGTTTATCACGGGAGTCGCGGTGCCGATCGACGGCGGCTTCAACGCGGGCGCGTACGTGCCGCCGATCCGCGGCTAGCTCATCACAAGTAGTTAACAAGAGGCGAACGACGATGGCTGAGCGCAGGCGCAAGTTCTGGGGCTGGGGTTACGAAGACCAGGGGCCGAATGCCGAACAGCAAAAGCATATGGCCGAGCGGATGGCGAAGCGGTTCGGGCTCGACGGATTCGAGATCACGCCGCCGCCGACCGAGGCCGAGCTCAACCTGCGCGCGCCGCGCGTCGCCGTTCCCGACGCGCTAAAGGACATCTGCTCGACGAGTACCTACGATCGCGCCGGGCACAGCTACGGCAAAAGCTTCCGCGACGGCGTGCGCGCGTTCGAGCGCAACTATCCGAACCCGTTCGACATCGTCGCGTTTCCGCGCGACGAGAAAGGACTGGTGCGCGTGCTCGAATGGTGCGACAGCGCCAAGCTCGCGGCATCGCCCTACGGCGGCGGTTCGAGCGTGGTCGGCGGTGTCGAGCCTCCTTCAAGGGGCGATTATCGCGGCGCAGTCTCGATCGATCTGCTGCATCTGGACAAAGTGCTGGAAGTCGATCGTGCGTCACGGGCCGCACGAATCCAGGGCGGCGTGCTCGGACCCGCGCTCGAAGATCAACTGCGGCCGCATGGCTATACGCTTCGGCACTATCCGCAATCGTTCGAGTTCTCCTCGCTCGGCGGATGGATTGCGACGCGCTCGGGCGGCCACTACGCGACGCTCTACACGCATATCGACGATTTCGTCGAAGCGCTGCGCGTCGTCACTCCGCGCGGTATCGTCGAGTCGCGGCGGCTGCCGGGCTCCGGCGCGGGACCTAGCCCAGACAGGATGTTTATCGGCTCCGAAGGCACGCTCGGCATCATCACCGAAGCGTGGATGCGTCTGCAGGATCGTCCGACGTTCCGCGCCGGCGCGTCGATACCGTTCCGGAGCTTCATCAAGGCGGCGGAAGCCGTGCGTCAGATTTCGCAGGCGGGATTGTATCCGGCGAACTGCCGCGTGCTCGATGAAGGCGAGGCGCTCAACGCGGGCGCGGGCGATGGCAGCGAATCGGTGCTGGTGCTCGCGTTCGAGTCGGCGGATCACCCGCTCGAGCCGTGGATGAAGCGCGCGCTCGAATGCGTTGCCGATCACGGCGGTAAAATTCCCGACGATGCGGGCAAGACGCGCACCGACAAAGAAGCGACGCATGAGGGCGCGGCGGGCGCGTGGCGAAATGCGTTTCTCAACGCGCCATACCTGCGCGATACCGTGATCGGGATGGGCATGGTCAGCGACACGTTCGAAACCGCGATCACGTGGGACCGCTTTGCGGAGTTCCATCGACAACTGATGGAAAAGGCGCGCGAGGTTGTCGCGCGCGTGTGTGGCAAGGGAACAGTGACGTGCCGCTTCACCCACGCTTATCCCGACGGCCCCGCACCGTATTATACGGTGCTCGCGCCGGGCAAGAAGGGCTCGCAGGTTCAGCAATGGGATGAGATCAAGGCGGCAGTATCGGATCTGCTAATCAAGCTGGGCGGCACGATTACGCATCATCACGCCGTCGGCCGCGATCATCGCCCATGGTACGACCGACAGCGCCCCGACGGCTTCGCAACGGCTCTCAAAGCCGCCAAGAAGGCGCTGGACCCGCAAGGCATCCTGAACCCGGGCGTGCTGATCGATCCGGACTAGTCGTCGATGCCGAGTTGTTTGCGGGCGGCTTCGGTCATCATGTGCGGGGTCCAGGGTGGATCCCATACGATCTCGACGACCGCCTCGTCGCAGCCGGGCAGGCCGAGCAGCTTGTCCTCGATGTTCTCGCGGATCATCATGCCCATCGAGCAACCGGGCGCGGTCAGTGTCATCACGATATTGACGACGTGTTCCTTGACCTCGACGGCGTAGATGAGGCCGAGGTCAACGAGATTGACGGGAATCTCGGGGTCGTAGCATTCGCGCAGAACTTCGTAGACCTCGGATTCCAACGGTGGCGGGCAATTCTCCATCTAACCAAGCCTAGTATATAAGAGACGAGGAGCGCGCGACATCGTGAGTATTCGCGGCGCGCGGAGGTTTCATCCATGCCCGATAAAGAAGAACTCTACGACGAAGCGATCGACGCCTTCGCCGACGACGAATACGACAAGGCGATCGAGCTCTACCAGCAAGCGCTCGAAATCGATCCCGGCTACACCGACGCCCTGCACGGCCTCACGATGTGCTACCAGGCCAAGGGCGATATCGACATGGCGATCGAGCTGACCAAGAAGCATATCGAGCAGGATCCGGAGGACATCCTGGCGTTCACCAACCTCAGCATGTTCTATCAGAAGAAAAACATGATTAAGGAAGCCGAGGCTGCGGGCGCCGAGGCGCGGCGCCTCGACTGGAAACGTCAACTCCGCGAATCCAAGACCAAGGCCTGAGCGGAAAACCAGAATCGACCAGGAGCAAGCGGAATGAAACTGAAAGACAAGATTGTACTGATCACCGGCGGCGGCTCGGGCCTCGGGCGCGAGATGGGGCTGACGTTCGCGCGCGAGGGCGCGAAAATCGGCGTCAACGACGTGCGGCCGGAATCGGCGCAAAACGTCGTGACCGAGATCGAGCGCATGGGCGGGGTCGCCAAGCCGTTCGTCGCCGACGTATCGAGCAGTGTGGCGGTGAAAAAGATGTTCGCCGACTTCATCGGCGCGTGGGGCACGATCGACGTGCTGATCAACAACGCCGGTATCGGACGCACGCGCGAGGGCAACGAGTTCTTCCAGACCTGGGACGTGCCCGATGAAGACTTCGACAAGATGGTGCGGACGCATCTCTACTCGACGTTTTACTGCACGCGCGAGGCGCTCAAGGTGATGGTGCCGAAGCGCTCGGGCCGGATCGTCAACCTCGGCTCGATCGCGGGCACGACCGGACTGCCGTTCGCGGCGGCCTACTGCGCGGCCAAGGGCGGGATCATCTCGTTCACCAAGTCAGTCGCGCGCGAAGTCGTGACCCACAATGTGCTGGTCAACTGCATCGCGCCGGGATTTATCGAAACGCCGATGACGGCGCCGATCGAGCCTGCGATGCGCGATCAGATCATCTCGGCCACGCCGGCCGGGCGCTTCGGCGATCCCTCCGATATCGCGGCGGCGGCACTTTATCTTTCGTGCGACGAATCGAAGTTCATGGTCGGGCAAATCATCAGCCCCAACGGCGGCTACGTGATCTGAGGAGGCATCGCGATGTTCATAAACTTCGTCGCGTTCAATTTTCAGTCGAGCGATCTCGAAGCCGAGGAGCGCAACTATCTCGGCCATCACGTCGGCCTCGCCAGGCAGATGCCGGGGCTCAAGTTCTATTACACCGGCCACACGAAGCCCGTGAACGGCGTCAAGCCCGAAGTCTTTCGCGCCGCGATTCTCGGGTACGAGAGTGCCGAGATTTCGGCGACCGGCGCCAAGTCAGATTTGATGCCGCCGCTCAGGGCCGATACGCAGGCGCATCTCAAAGATCTGCGCTATCGCACCATCGATGCGGAAACGATCGTGCCGTTCGATTCGCGTAAGCCGCATCAGCCCTGCTTTGTGATGGCAGCCGAGTTCGATCTCGAGCAGAATGCCGGCAAAGAAGCTGCTGAGCGGCATTACCTCGATACGCACACGCATATCGCGCGGCGCCTACCGGGTCTGCGCAATTACATCATCGGTAAGCTCGACCCGAAGAACGCAGACCGCTATCGCATCGCGATCTTGACCTTTGATTCGCTGGAGGCGCTTCGCGATGCCTACCGCTCGCCAATCGGGCGCGAGCTGGTCCGCGACGAGGAGGCGACGATTCGCAACGCGCGCGTCTGGCGTCTCGATGCTCGCGTGGAGGTCTAGCGTTCAACTCGCGAGCACCCCAAAATAGATTGAAGCTGCCTCACCCACTTAAAGCGGGCAGCACCCGGGATAGATATCGATGCTGCCGCGGTCCGCTGGAGTCCTGATCCCTCTTTTTTCGATTCGAACCAAAAACGATCTCGGGCGCGGAGACATTCAAGGCCTCCCTGCGATGATCGATTTCGCGCTCGCGATGGGCCATCGAGTGATCCAGCTCCTGCCAATCGACGAGACCGGCCCAGACGACCTGAGTCCATACACTGCGATGAGCGTCATGGCCGTCGATCCGATGTACATCGGCGTGCAGGGTCTGCCTGGCGTTGGGCGTGTCATGCAGGGTCGTGCGCGCGACGCGGTCGGACGCGGGCGCGTGGTGGCGCGAGCGATCACACGCCGGGAAAAGTTGACGCTGCTGGGGCGGGCGTATCGCGCGACGCGGGCGCGAGGCGGACGTACCGAAGGCGAGGAGATCGATCGCTTCGTCGCAGAGAACGCCGACTGGATTAATGACTACGTGTTGTTCCGCGCGCTCAAGGAGCGGTTTAACTGGGCGGCATGGGAAACCTGGCCGGCGGAGCTCGCCAAGCGCGAGCCGTCTGCGCTCAATGCCGCGCGCGCCGAGCTCAACGACCAGGTCCAGATGTACGCCTACTGGCAATTCATCGCGCATCGACAGTGGAGCGAGGTTCGCGCCTACGCGCAGGAGCGGGGAGTCAGCATCGGCGGCGATCTTGCCTTCTCGCCGGGGCGCGACAGCGCCGAGGTCTGGCAGCATCAGGAGGATTTCGATTTGACGCGCAGCGTCGGTGCTCCTCCCGATGGCTTCAATCCCAAGGGCCAGCGCTGGGGCCTGCCATTGCCAAACTGGTGGAAGATGGGCGAAGGCGGCTACAAGCTGCTGCGCACGCGCGCCCGTCATGCGGCCAAGATGTTCGACCTCATCCGTATCGACCACGTCGTCGGCCTCTACCGCACGTTCAACTTCGGCTCCGATCCGGATGCGCCCGGTGAGTTCGCGCCCGCGGGCGAGGATCATCAACTCGGCCAGGGCGAATTCGTCATGCGCGCAATCAAGGAAGAAGCCGGTGCGACCGAAATCATCGCCGAGGATCTTGGCACCGTGCCGCCCTGGGTCCGTGTGTCGCTCACCGGCCTCGGAGTACCGGGCTACAAGGTGATGCAGTGGGAAAAAACGAATTGGGGTCAGCCCGACGAGCATTACCTGAACCCCTCGACGTATCCTGAACTGTCTCTCGCGACCACAGGCACGCATGACACGGAACCGGTGACCCTCTGGTGGCGAGAACAGAAAGTCAGCGAACGCGAACAATTGGTCCAGGCTCTCGGCATCGCCGAGCGCGCCAATCCGCGCCGGATGCTCGACCATGATGCGCGCTTTGCGATTCTCGAGGCGCTCTACGGCGCACCCTCGCAGCTTACGATAATCCCTATCCAGGATATGTTCGGCTGGAGCGCGCGCATCAACCGCCCCGGCACTACCAACGACACGAACTGGACATATCGATTGCCGCTCACCCTCGAGCGACTGCGCCGCAGCAAGGCGATCCAGGCGCAGATCGCGGCGCTGCGGCAGATCGCGGAACGATCCAATCGCTTCGCGGCCGAGACTCCCGCCAAAAGCTAAATGCAAGCGCACGATGATCGGCGGTTGTCGAGTTGCGCGTGCATGAACTATAAGCAGGGTCGAGGAAACTGAGATGGGCCCGCTTAAGGATGTTCGTGTCCTCGATCTGAGCATGGTCGTCTCCGGACCGTTCGCCGCCATGATGCTGGCGGACCTCGGCGCCGACGTAATCAAAATCGAGCCGCCCGAGGGCGATGTCACCCGCAACATCGGCGGCAAGGCCCGTGGCGGCGTGCCGATCGGGATGCTCAGTTGGAATCGCAACAAGCGCGACATGATCCTCGATCTGAAGCGCGAAGGCGCCGCCGAAGTTCTGCTGCGGATGGCCGAGCAGGCCGATATCGTCATGCAGAACGTCAGGCCCGGTGTTATGGATCGGCTGGGCGTCGGCTACGAGGCGATCGCCGCGCGCAATCCCAAGATCGTTTACTGCTCGATCGCGGGCTACGGCTTTACCGGTCCGGCCGCGAGCAAGCCCGCCTATGATCCGATCATCCAGGGATGGGCGGGCGTGATGACGGCGCAAACGACACAGGGCAAGCCGCGCGCGGTGAAGAATATTCTCGCCGACAAGGTGACATCGCTCACCGCGGCGATCTCGATCCTCGCCGCGCTGCACGAAGCGCGCACGACCGGCCAGGGCCAGCACGTTACGCTCGCGATGATCGATGCGGTCGCCTACTACCTCATGGGCGATACCGCGACCGAGCACACCTTCCTTCCGCACGACGCCGGCAAGCGCCCCACGATGGCGACGCTCGATCCGTTCAAGACTGCGGACGGCTACATCACGATCGCGCCGCTGACCGACAAGCATTGGGCGGGAATTCTCGACGCCGTTGGCCATCCCGAATGGTTTGAAGGCGACGAACCGCGGCACGAGCGAGTGCGGCGGTGCATCAAGGCCCTCATCGATTTTTTCCCGACCAAGCCGTCCGCCTATTGGCTCGAGCGTATCGAAGCGGCCGACGTTCCATGCGGTCCCGTCAACGACTTCGATTCGATTTGGACCGATCCCCAGTTCGTCGCGAATGGGACCTTCGTCGAGTACGACCATCCGCAGGGCGGCCGGGTGCGTGCAGTACGCTCGCCCGCGAAATTCTCGAAATCCGACCCCGAGCTGTGGCGTCATGCGCCAGGCAAGGGCGAGCATACCGACGAGGTGCTGCGCGACTTCGGCTTCAGCGCCGGAGAAATCTCCTCGCTGCGTTCGAGCGGAGTAGTGCTTTAGTGCGATTCCCGTGCGGCTGAGTCGCAAGTAAAATTGATTTCAGCCGCATCAGGATGAACTTCGGATCGTCAAATCGTGCACGGCTCGCGCGCGCTCTGGGAGCGGCCGCGGCCATTTTCATCGCGTCCGCCTGCGCCACCAGGCAACCCACCCGGCCTGGCGCGGCAGCGGCACCCGTTCCCGCCGCGCCGAACAAGGGCGCGCGCCTCGGCACTCACGCGCCATATGCGATAACGACGGGGCCTGACGGAAATATCTGGTACACCGAGTACCAGGGCGACGGTATCGGGCGCGTCACGCCTGATGGCGCTGTGGTTCGGTATAAAATAGACAAGGACGGCTTCGCCGAGCGAATCACCTCGGGCTCCGACGGCGCCGTATGGTTCACCGACACGCCCGGCAACCAGGTTGGCCGCGTCGCGCTCGACACCAAAATCGCGTACATCAAGCTGCCCGACAATCAGAGCGGGCCAGCGGGGATCGTCACGGGGCCCGATGGCAATTTGTGGTTCACCGAGCATTCCGGCGATCGTATCGGCAGACTCAGCACCGCGGGGCAGTTGACCGAATACAACCTGCCCAAGGGCGTCGGCGCGGGTGAGATCGTCGTCGGCAGTGATAACAAGATGTGGTTCGCCGAGGACAAGTCCAACCGCATCGGCAGTATCACGCTCACCGGCACTGTCACCGAATACGACATCCCCACGCCGGATGCGCGCCCGGGCGGCATGACGCGCGGCGCCGACGGCAATGTCTGGTTCACCGAGCTGCGCGTGAACAAAATCGCGAAGATCGATCCCAACGGAAAAGTAACCGAGTACGACTTGCCCGAGGCGGGCGTTCCATTCGGTATCGCCAGCGGCGCCGACGGTAACTTGTGGGTGACCGTCGTGAAGGCTCACATCATCTATCGCGTCACTCCGCAGGGCGGATTCACACCGTTCAAAACGCCCGACGGCACGATCGCGAGCTTCATCACCGCGGGACCTGACGGGAATCTCTGGTTCACCGAGCCCAACGGCAAGGTCGGCAGGATCTCGACCAAGGGTGAGATTTCAGAGCTGGTCGTGTCCGACCCTTACGCTAACACCGAGTCAACCAAGAAATAGCGCGCGACTTCAGTGGCGACGATTCTTCTGCTGCTTGCGCTTCGGCTCGATCGCGAACGGCGGGCGCCCGCGATGCGCAATCGCTTCGAGCGCGTTAGCCAGCGCCGCCGAGGCGAGTCCCATGTTGCGCAAGAGCTTCGGGAGCTTGAACAGCATCGTCGGGTTGCGCAGCAGATGCCCCGTCGCGCGCAGCGGGCGCACGCGGCCGCGATCGTCGGTCATCTCGGTGCCGGCGATTTCATCGTCGATATGATCGAGCACCGTGCGCATCACGGCGAACGGGATTCCGCGCGCGACCGCCTCTGCGGCCAGCGCCGCGGTCTCCATATCGACGGCGATCGCCCCGGTCTCCTCCTTGGCGCGGCGCTTCTCGTCGCCCGATACCAGCACACGATGCGACGTCAGTATCGGCCCAGTCGAATATTGGAGTCCGGCAACTTTCAGATAGCGGCCGACATCTCGCAGATGAGTCTCGTTGACGGCCGCGATATGCTCGGGCTCAGCTTCCTCGTCGCGCTTGTGGATAATCCTATCGGCCAGCACGATATCGCCGGGCCGCAGCCCGTACGACAGCGCCCCAACGACGCCGGTGCCGATGACCATCTCGGGCGCGGGCAACACCTGGAATGCGAGCCGCACGCTTTCGAGCGCACGCAGATGCCCGATGCCGGTGGCGACGACGGCGACGTCGCGTCCGCCGATCTCGGTGCGGAAGCCGCGCAAGTCGCGATGCGGCAGGGGCGTGCGATGCTTTACTCTGCGTTTGAAGTCGGCGACTTCGCGACCGAAGGCGTAGAAAACAAGCGTCAGCCCCGGATGTTTCCCCCCCGCACCGTTCGCATCTTGAGCCACCGCCACGATGCTAGCAAAATTGCGCCCATGAGTTATCGCGTCAAGCGACTTAAGCGCGCTTATCCGCAGGCTATGGTGAAATCCGAACCATTGTTGAGCAGCGATTCAAAGGGGGATTATCGTGGATTCTCGGCATCTGAATGCGGAGCACACAGGCTCGAGGTTCGTTGCGATACTGGCCGCCATGTGCGTCATTCTGCTCGGAGCATGCGAGCTTGAAGCCGCAACTACTCCACCGCAAACTGCGTCGACAAGTGCCGCAATTTTGGACCGCATGAACCATTATCGCGCGCTCGAACATCTGGATCCGGTGCGTCTGAATGAAGGTGATAGTCAGGCGGCTGCGGCTCACGCTCGATACATCGTTGAGAACAAGCTGGGCCCAGGAGATTTCTCTTTGGTCGGCAATCAGGTCAAGCACCAGTTAGCCTCCTCAGTACACGAGGAACAGGTCGGGAATCGATGGTACTCGATCAACGGCGCATCAGTCGTCGCGCGCTGCGACGTCTTCACGGCCTCGGCGATCTCTTCACAAGTCGCAACCTGGATCGATAGGTTGATGACCTCGCCTCTCAGCGTTCTCGTCATACTTGAACCCACGTTGGTGACTGTTGGTTACGGCGACTACTGCGCCAACGGAAGTTGTGCGGGAGTGGTGGTCTATGACTACGACCAGAGCCAGCAGGAGTTGAACCGCAGCTTCAAACGCACCGCTGCGAATTACAACTACGATCCGTATGATCCCGACAGGGGACTGGGTGATAGCGCGCGAATGTATCTCAGGTCGCCGATTCTCTTTCCGCCACCCGCCAGCGCGTTTCTCTTGGGCTCATACGATGGCGGGCGAGAGTACGACAATCCAATCGCGCCCTGCGCCGGTTACAGGGTGCCGACCGGATTGCCGATCGTGCTCTCGCTCGGCGAAAGCATGAACGACGCCGCCGGAGTGAAGCTGGATTCGTATTCTCTGATGGACGGCGACCAACTGCTGGAGACCTGCGCTTACGACGCATCGTCGTACACGAACCCAGACGAGCGTGTTCAGGAGATCGGCCGGCGCATGCTCGCCAAGAAGCTCGCGGCAGTTCTCATTCCACGCGCTCCCTTGAAACCCGGTCGAACGTACACGGTTGCGATCGCGGTGGATTCCACGACGTACCGTTGGTCGTTCAAGATTGGCCAGCCGCCTCGATAGGTAATCAGGTAATCCTTTGCGTCCCAAGTATCGCAGCCTCAATGGTTCGTATTTGCTTCAGAGCGGGAGCACGCTTTGAAGAAGCTCATCGTCAATGCGGACGACTTTGGGCTCTCGTCCGAAGTGAATGCGGCTGTAGTCCTCGCGCATCGCGAGGGAATTCTCACCAGCACAAGCCTGATGGTTGCGGAGCAACACGCCGTCGAGGCAGCGGCGGCGGCAAAGGACAATCCTGCGCTCGATGTCGGGCTGCATGCGGTGGTATGCCGCGGCAGGGCGATCCTGGACGCGGCTGCGATGCGCGGCGCGGTCGATTCGTCGGGCAACTTCATCGAGAACCCGGTGGTGGCGGGGATGCGCTACTTCTTCGATCGCTCGATGCGCATCAAGATCGCGCCCGAGATGCGCGCGCAGGTCGAACGTCATCTTGAGCTCGTTGGACGCCTGAACCATATCGACGGCCATCTCAACTTTCATGTGCATCCACTGATCGCCGACATCCTCGTCGAGCTTGCCATCGAGTTTAAGGTGCCATGCATCCGGCTGCCCCGCGAGCGCGTCGGCACGACGCTGCGCCTCAGGCGCGACAACGCCACGCGCAAGATGGTCGAGGCAGTTATCTTTCGCTCGCTCTCCAGGCGCACGCGCCGCATGATGCACGAGCGCGGGCTCAAATCGACCGATTGGCTCTTCGGACTGCACCAGAGCGGCAATCTCGACGAGGACTACATCGCCGCGATCATCGCGCGCCTGCCTGAAGGCACGACCGAGCTTTACTTCCATCCAGCGAAGGACATCGGCGGCATCCCTCCGGCACCCGCGGCGCAGCGCGAAGTCGATATCTTGACCAGCAGTCGCCTGCGCGAGAGCATCGTGTCGCGCGGCATCAAGCTGACGACATTCGCGGAGCTCGCGACAGCTTAGTTTTCGCGCCAAGGTGGAAGGGTCGTGGCTGCGATCACCGTTCGTCCCGCCAGCATCGGCGACCTGCCAGGGATCGTCGAGATCTACAACCACTACGTCATCCACACGCCCATCACCTTCACGATCGATCCCGTCACCGTCGAAGGCTTCACTGACTGGTTCCGCGAACATACCGCCGGCGGACGCCATCAACTGTTCGTCGCCGATGAAGCGGGCCGCGTGCTCGGATTCGCCGGCACGGGACGCTTTCGCGATCGCGCCGCCTACGACACCACCGCCGAAGTGACGGTCTATTGCGCGCCGGATACGACCGGGCGCGGCCTCGGCACCACGATGTATGGCGTGCTCTTCGAGGCGATCAAAGACGCTGACCTGAACCGCCTCGTCGCTGGGATCACGCTACCCAACGACGCATCGGTCGCGCTCCACGCCCGCTTCGGCTTCAACAACGTCGGCGCATTCTCCGAGAATGGCCGCAAGTTCGACAAATACTGGGACGTCCTATGGATGGAGCGCCCGCTCCGTCTGCCGTGATTCGCTCGCGCAAACGGGTGGATTGAAATAATCTTGGGCGAGGGCGCGTGCGCCCGTTTTTCAGTCCGATTTTTCACAAGGAAGGAACCATGATGCGCGATCAGGAAGGTGCGCCGTTGCAGGACAGGACGCACGAATACCGCCTCCCCAAAAACGTCACGCCCAAGCGCTACGACATCAAGCTCACCCCCGATCTCAAAGCTTTTACTTTCGCCGGCGAAGAGACGATCGACGTCGTCGTCAACGAGGCGACCAGCGAAGTCCTGCTCAATGCGCTCGAACTTGAAATCGACAAGGTCAGCGCCAGGCGCGCCGGCAAAACGCTCGAGGGCAAGATCGAGCTCGAAGGTCCACGCGAGCGCGCACACTTCAAGTTCCCGTCGTCGCTCGAAACCGGCGACTGGAAGCTGCACATCAAGTTCCGCGGCATCCTCAACGACAAGCTCCACGGCTTCTATCGCAGCCAGTACAACGACGCTGCCGGCAAATCGCATACCGCAGCGACCACGCAATTCGAATCGACCGATGCCCGCCGTGCGTTCCCGTGCTGGGACGAGCCGGAGCTCAAGGCGAGCTACAAGGTCACGCTCGTGATTGACGAGGGCCTCGCCGCATTCTCCAACGGCGGCGTCGAGAGCGAACGCGCACTCGGCGGCGGCAAGAAAGAAATCGTTTTCAAGGAAACGATCAAGATGTCGACCTACCTCGTCGCGTTTATCGTCGGCGAGTTCGTCGCGACGACACCCGTTGATGCGGGCACGCCGCTGCGCATCGTGCACGTGCCCGGCAAGGACAACCTCACGGAGTTCGCGAAACAGATCGGAGTCTTCTCGCTCAAGTATTTCGCCGATTACTATGGCCTGCCCTACCCCGGCGACAAACTCGACCTGCTCGCGATTCCTGACTTCGCTTCGGGCGCGATGGAAAACCTGGGCGCGATCACCTTCCGCGAGACCGCGCTCCTCGCCGACGAGCAAAGCGCCTCGCGCGCCGAGCTCGAGCGCGTCGCCGATGTCGTATCGCACGAGAACGCGCACATGTGGTTCGGCGACCTCGTCACCATGAAATGGTGGAACGGCATCTGGCTCAACGAGGCCTTCGCCACCTTCATGGAAATGCTCGCGGTCGATGCGTGGAAGCCGCACTGGAAAAGGTGGGACAGCTTCTCCGTGTCGCGCGCGGCGGCGATGGCGATCGACGCCCTACGCTCGACGCGGCCGATCGAATTCACGGTGCACAGCCCCGAAGAATGCCGCGCGATGTTCGATATCCTCACCTACGAGAAAGGCGCGGCGGTGCTGCGGATGCTCGAGCAGTTCCTGCGCCCCGAGATGTTCCGCGACGGTATTCGCCGCTACCTGAAGAAGCATCAGTTCGCCAATACCGAGACGAGCGATCTGTGGGATGCGCTCGAAGAAGCCTCGCACGAGCCCGCGCGCAAGATGATGGACTCGTGGATCTTCCAGCCCGGCTTTCCGATCGTCGAAGTCGAAGCGGCCGCGGACGGCCGCTCACTCAAGGTTTCGCAGCGCCGCTTCTTCTACCTGCCCGAGGCCAACGAGCAGCTCTGGCATGTGCCGCTGATGATTCGCGTCAAGACCGACAAGGGCGTCGGCACGCATCGGATGCTGCTGACTTCGCGCGAGGCGACACTTGAGCTGCCCGGTAAGCTCGAATGGGCGCTGGCCAACGAAGGCGGGCATGGATTCTATCGCGTGCACTATTCGCCGACGCTGCTCGCGGGCATCACTCGCAATCTCGGCGAGCTGAAGCCGATCGAGCGCTTCGGCCTGGTGAGCGATACGTGGGCCGCGACCGTCGCGGGCGTCGGGCCGCTCAGCGAATTCATCAAGATGGCGCGGATCTTCACCGCCGAGACCGACATCAACGTCTGGCGCGCGCTGCTCGGCGCGTTTTCCTACCTCGATATGCTGGCCGAAGAAGGTGATCGCCCCGCGATCGCGGCCGCCGTTCGCGCCATCGCCAGCCCGGCCTTCGGGCGCATGGGATGGGAAGCGAAACCGGGCGAGAGCGAGCTTGATCGCCAGTTGCGCGGCCTCTTGATCGGCGCGCTCGGCACGCTCGGCGACGATCCGGAGATTCAAAAGACCGCGCAGAAAACCTTTGCGCGCTTCGAGGACAATCCATCGTCAGCCGATCGCGACCTCATCACGCCTCTCGTTAACATCCTGTCGTATACCGGTGATGCGAAGCGCTACGAGGAATTCAAGGCCAAGTTCCGCGCCCCGCGCACGCCGCAGGAGGAGCAGCGCTACCTGTTTTCGCTGGCGGGCTTCCGCGATCGCGGCCTGCTCGCCAAAACGATGGAGATGACGATCGACGGCCAGGTGCGGACGCAGAACGCCCCATACCTGATGCATTCGCTGCTGCTGAACACCCATTGCCGCTACGAGGCGTGGGACTTCATCAAGCGCAACTGGGGCCAGATGATCGAGAAGTATCCCGACAGCGCCCTGCCCCGGATGTGCGAGGCGATCGTCGCGCTGCTCGACCGCGAAGACGAAGTGAAGCAGTTCTTCGCCGAGCATCGCGTGCGCCTGGGCGGCAAGCTGATCGACCAGCATCTCGAGCGCCTCAGCGTAGCGGTAGGCTTCCGCAAACGCGAAGGCGCCAAGCTGAAGCAAACGCTGGCGAGCTGACCCTGTGGAGTGACCTCCCGCTCTCGAATGACCTCGCCCGCAAAGCGGGCGAGGTCATTCCTCACCCGGATCCTGTCTAGTCGCCAACAGCAATGCCCCTATCTGTCGTCTCGAGCGGAGTCTGCGGAGTCGAGAGATCTTGGTGGCCCCGAAGGGGCCGGTGCCAGTCGTCGCGCGAAGCTCCTACCCTATTTATTGGTCGCGAGGCGCCGCTTGACGCGGCGCTGTCCGAGATGGATTCGACTTCGTTCGCGCTGCTCACTTCGCTCACCATGACGGACGAGCAAATCGCTTCGCTTCGGGATGACACAAAAAATCGCGCGCCTCGAAACATTCACAGACTCCCAGGATGACGGAATCGATGGCGGCCCGGTGGATGCCAGCCAGTCTGGTCGAGAGCGGCTGAAGCCAAATTTCTGAAATTTAGTGGGGCGGGCGCCTGCCCGCCGTTGAAATGCGCGAGCCGTGCGGCTCGCGCCACAGTTCTTCTAAATTGAACACGGCCGGCCCTCTTAATTGCGGGAAGGACGGCCGCGTCGCTACTTTTTCAATCTACTGTTCCTCGATGTGAACGTCTGTGAGAGCAGGTTCGAGCACGGTGTTGTCGATGAGGCGGGTGCGGCCGACGCGCGCCGCGATCGCTACCAGGATCGGGCGCGTCAGCGGCGGATAAGGCGCAAGCGTGTCGGCATCGACCGCCGACACGTACTCGATCTCGACGCCTTCGGTGCGGCGCAGCACGCGGCGCGCGCAATGAACGATCTGCTCGACGCAGCAGGCGCCCTCGCGATGCGTTTCGCGGGCCGCGCGCAGCGCAAGGCTTAGCGCAAGCGCACGTTCGCGCTCGGCGGGCGAGAGGTACGCGTTGCGCGAGCTCATCGCGAGGCCGTCCTTCTCGCGCGCGATCGGCACCGGCACGACTTCGACGTCAAAGTTCAGGTCCGCGACCATCTTCTGGATCGCGCGAAGCTGCTGGAAATCCTTCTCGCCGAAGAGCGCCACGTGCGGCTTCACGATATTGAACAACTTGGCGACGATGGTCGTGACGCCGCGGAAATGGCCCGGGCGATGCGCTCCGCAGAGGCCCTGCGTCATCTCGGTGACTTCGACCCAGGTCTGCGCATCGGGCGAGTACATCGCGGCGGGCTCGGGTGCGAAGACCGCGTCGACCGGCACGGTCTGCATCAACTCGCAGTCACGCTCAAACGCGCGCGGATAGCGGCCGAAATCTTCGCTCGGTCCGAACTGGGTAGGATTGACGAAAATCGACGCGACCAGCACCGATGCCCTGCGCCGTCCTTCGCGCATCAGCGTGACATGCCCGTCGTGCAGAAATCCCATCGTCGGTACGAAGGCGATTCGCTCGCCGGACATGCGCGCAGCTTCGGCGTATCGCGTCATCTCGTCGGGAGTTCTCAGAATGTCCATCACTCGGCCCTCCCTTCGCGATAGCAATGTTCTGGCGCGGGAAACGCGCCTTCGCGCACCTCGCGCACATAGCTCGCCGCGGCGGCGGACGCGTCCTGCCAGAGTTTCGCGAACGGCTTGGCAAAGCGCGGGATGAACGACTCGCTGAGGCCCAGCATGTCGTGCATCACGAGCACCTGCCCGTCGCATCCGGGACCGGCGCCGATGCCGATAGTTGGAACCGCGAGTTCGCCGGTGATTTCGCGCGCGAGCGACGGCGGCACGCCTTCGATTACGATCGCAAAGGCGCCCGCGGCTTCGAGCGCACGCGCGTCTTCGAGCAGCCGCTCACGGCATCCGGCGCCACGACCGGACTTGCGGCCCTGCACGCGATGCCCACCCATGCGATGAACAGATTGTGGAGTCAGACCGATGTGTCCCATCACGGGAATATCGACCGCCGCGATGCGCCTGACAGTATCGGCAACTGCGACGCCGCCTTCGAGTTTTACGGCTTCGGCCGAGCCTTCCTTGATGAGGCGGCCGGCGTTGCGCAGTGCGTCTTCGGCGCTCACCTGGTAGGAGAGAAACGGCATGTCGGCGACGACTAGCGCGCGCGTGCGAGCCCGGACCACCATCCGCGTGTGATAGATGATCTCGTCGATCGTCACGCCGAGCGTGGTTTCCTCGCCGCGCACGGCCATGCCGAGGCTGTCGCCGACGAGCATGAGGTCGACGCCGGCGGCGTCGAAGATTCGCGCGAAGGGAAAGTCGTACGCCGTGAGCATCGTGATCGGCTCACGCGCCGCCTTCATCCGCGCAAGGTGCGGGACACGAATTTTGTCGTGATTCATTGATCTGCTCCCTCAAAAAACGCGGGGCAGACGCGCGCTGGCAACCCCGCTGAGGAGCAGACTCGAAATAGATTCGAGTGCCCGAGCATCGGGAGTCCCGGTCCGGAAAACCCACGGATCCAGGCGCGAGCCCTATTTACTTCGCCTTCGATCCACGAAGGCACTCACTGAACCAACTCGACTCGCCGTGAGAAATTCTCATCGACGGACGAAGGTCTGAATATACGGAAATTCCGGTGCGCTCGTAAAGCTCTGCTATTCGCTGGAGGTCATGTTGGCGTCAGCGACGATATCGGAGTTGTTGCCGGTGCCTCCTGGAACGCCGTCGGCGCCAAACGATTTCAGCACGTACATCTGGCCATCGCTTTCGTAATAGAAGGGATTGCCCCATGGATCGTGCTCGGGCAAGTCGGAGACGTAGCGCCCGACATACTTGATCTGCCCACTTGCAGATTTGTGCGCGGTTGGATTGTAAAGCGCGTCGAGCACGGTGGGGTAGGCGCCGTTGTCGAAGTAGTAACGATCAAGCGCGCGCTTCAGGATCGCGATCTCAGCCTCCGCGCGCGAGACCTTGGCTTGTTCGGTGGCCCGCGCGATCGCACGCACGACGAGCGCCGCGACCAGCAGCATCGCGAGTCCGGTCACCGCTATTCGCGCCGCAATCGGGATTCGGTCTACGAGGGTACGCATCGCAAATCCCGATATCGGCAAACCATTCTAGTACGTAAGCGAACTGATATTTGGCGGCACCGGCACCGATACCTGCAGTCGCTTGCCGTTGCGGACGACGCTCAGGTACACGATCTCGCCGGGCTGCAGATCATGCGTGCGATCTTCGAAGTCAAGGAAGTTCGATACGCGCGAGCCATCGACCCCGATGATCATGTCGTAGCTCTCGCCGAACTGCGTAAAGTCGAGCACCGGAACGAGAGCGATCGCGGGCGGGAAAAACAGCGCGCCAGCGATCGCCGCTCCCGTCAGCACGTCGTGGGCGCCGTGTTTGTAAGGCTTCAAGCCGACCTGCGCCGCTGGACTTCCCTGCTTCACATCGATGATGAGAAGGCCGTCGGCCTCTTCGCCGCTGGAGAGTTTGCGCCGCGCCTCGCGCAACTCGAAGCCGATCGGCGAGCTGACTGATTCCTCGCTCAGGTACTGCGGCAGCGAGCCGGGTGGCGGCTGCTGAGGCATCCCGCTTTGCTCGGCTTCATAACGGGCAATCTCGGCTTGATTCGCGTTGTCCTGAGTCTGAGTTGTGGCGAGAGATCCCGAATTGGAACTATCGAACCCTGCCACTCCCGAGGAGGACGGCAGATTTGGCGCAGATGATGAAGCGGAAGGAATCTCGGTGGTGCTCGGATTCAAATCCGCAGGAGTGTCGACCATGTTCGAGGCCCCGGCGGAGGTCAGCTTGTCTGCGGAAGGACTGGCGGAAATCGATCGAGCCGGGGGCGATGCCGCCGGAGATGCAGCCGCCGCGGCGGTCGCCCAAGCCTCGGAAGCAGCGGGCAAACCGGCGTCAGATGGCGACGCGGACTGGGCGAGCGCCCAGGGAGCTACGGCGATACTTAGCGCGCATGCGCCAGCAAGTATCGAGAAGGCAAGCGCGGGCGATCGCCTAAATGAGGCACCAGCGCTGATCATTTTCCGCGACGCGCCCCTCCTTCGCGAGTTTCTTCAGATGCGATCGGACCGAACTGGCCGCCGCCGGATGCAGGTACTCGGGCACATCGACATAGATTTTCTTGACGATGCCCATCACTTCGAGCGGCTCACTCCCAAGCGCCTCCAGAACCTGACGCTCGCGCAGCTCACGGTGCGCGATGTATTCCCTAATCTTCTCTTTGGGCTTCTTTATCACGGGACCGTGTGCCGGATAAATCGTTTCGAGATCGAGTTCCAGAAGCCGCCGCAGCGAATCCATGTACTGGCCGAGGTCGCCCGTTCCATCCGGGATCACCGTGGTTCCGGCGCCCAACACAACGTCACCCGTAAACAACGCCCGTTCCTGCTCCAAATAATAGCACAAATGATCAGGTGCGTGTCCTGGGGTAAATATAGCGCGCAATGTCGCTCCTTCGGTCTCGACGACCGACTGATCGCCGATCGCGGAGATCGGCGCGCGCGCTGCCTGGTCGTGTCCCTCCCACGGCATCTTCAGGACTTCCATCTCGCCGAAACGCTCGCAAACCTGCGGCACGCCACCCAGGTGATCAGGATGCGCGTGCGTCAATACGATACGATCGATCTCGCGTGTATCGCAAAGTTCCTTGAGTGCGGTTTCGAGCAGGTCCACATAGATGGCGACGCCCTGCCCGGTGTCGAGCAGAATCGGACTGCGGCTCGTGCCGACAATCCAGGTATTGGTCCCCGGTCCCGTGAAGGGGCTCGGATTCATTCCCAGAACAGTCGCGACACGATCAGAATGGCGCGCGTACTCGGGCATTTTGAGCCCGATCATCGAATCTGTGACGACGCGGTTGGCCTGCTTTTCCAAGATGGTCTCCGCTTAGCGATGGTTACGATCGAATATCAGTCTCAGGCCCTTCAGAGTCAGGAACTCATCGACTTCCTCGATAGTCTCGCTCTCGGGCGCGATCAACTCCGCGAGGCCGCCGGTCGCGACCACGCGCGCGTTCTCATTGCGCTCGCGGCGAATTCGATTCACGAGTCCGTCGACGAGCGCCGTATAACCGAAGATCAATCCGGACTGAATCGAGGCGACCGTTGTGCGCCCGACCGCCTCGCGCGGGCGCGCGAGCTCGACGCGGTAGAGCTTGGCCGCATGCTCGATTAGCGCGTTCATCGAAACGCCGAGCCCTGGCGAGATCGCGCCGCCGGCGTACTCGCCCTTGGCCGTCACGTAGTCAAAGGTGGTCGCCGTTCCGAAATCCACCACGATGCAGGCCGAGCCGTAACGATCGTATGCCGCGACGGCATTGACGATTCGATCGGCGCCAACCTCCTTGGGATTCTCATAAAGAATCGGCATCCCGGTTTTGATGCCCGGACCAACCATCAGCGCTTCGCAGTGCAGATAGCGCTCGGCGAGCTGTTCCATCACCCCATTGAGGGGAGGAACCACGCACGCGATCACGACGCCGTCAGGGCGCATCGCGCGCTCGAGCCCCTGGGCTGATAACAGCGTGTGGAGCGTCGCACCATGCTCGTCAGTCGTGCGGTCGCGGACGGTCGACAGCCGCCAGTGATGAAGCAGGCGGTCGCCCTCGTAGATGCCTATGACCGTGTGACTGTTGCCGACGTCGATTGTGAACAGCATCGCATTCCTTGTCGCCTAGATACGGCAAACCGGCGCGCGGTGGAAGATGAATAATATCCCGAGTGCGACGCGGATCGGAAACGCCTTTCAATGATGGGGAAAGCCGAAGGTGTGCGGAGCGGGCGCAAGATGCGGCGCGGGACCAAATGGCGTGGGCGACGAGAGCCACGGTCCCGGCGGTCCAAACGGGGGCCGATACGTGTTGGTCGTTATACGGGCAGCCGCGTACGCACCGCCGACCGGCATTGGATAGACGGGATATGATGGATAGTAGGTCGCGGCCGTTCCGCCATAGAGCGTTCCAACGCCCTCGGGTCCGGGAACCATCACCATGTCCTGCTGCTGCTTGTAGTCCTCGAGCGTGCCGTACTCGGGATCGATCGCCTGGCCGTCGTTCGATGCGGTAGTGGTCGGATCGTTGGGCTGATCGTCGGGAATCGGGACATCGGGATTCGAGATGTCCGCGGGTGCGCCCGCGGCCTCGGGCTCAGGGGGTTCGGGGCCGGTCAGACTCGGCAGTGAAGTCGAATCGCGATCGGCAGTTGCAGCTCCGTTCGAGTCGGCATCGATTGCTCGCGGCGTACCTGGAGCGGGTTCGCCGCTGGTATCCGCATCAGCGGAGGGCGGCGCGCTGCCAGGTTCCGGAGTATCGGCATCCTCGGGCAGGTTGGCATTCGGATCGCACGCCATCATGCCATCGGTTTCGGTGCATTTCTGTGGAATGACGAGGACCTTGTTGAGTTCGATAATCGCGCGGTCGGCCTTGCTCAGATCGGCCGGCGGTGAATCGTCGTCAGCCGCGGCACCACCGGCCAGCGCCAGCGAAAGCGCGAGCGCTGCCATTAATGCCGATATCGATGCGGCCTTCACTTCGATACTCGCGGCGAGCCGACCCTGATTTCGCGGACCCGGCGAATCATGCTTGCCTGTCCTGACGCTAGCACCATGGCTCGGAAGCGCCAAGCAATTTGAGGCCGCGGCGGGTTTGCATGCCTGGTTCAAGCGGTTAAGATTCTCGCGCTATGTCAGACGCCAAAGTTGCATTGGTTACCGGCGCGGGACGCGGCATCGGCCGCGACATCGCGCTTCGCCTGTCGCGCGAAGGTTACGCCTGCGGGCTCATCGCGCGCACCAAATCCCAACTCGATGAAACCGCAGACCTGATCCGCCAGCAGGGCGGCAAGGCCGTCGTCACGCCGACCGACGTCTCCAAACGCGACCAGGTGCTGGCCGCGGTCGAGACCGTCGAGCGCGAGCTCGGACCGATCGCGGTGCTGATCAACAACGCGGGCGCCTACCTGCGCAAGCGCTTCACCGAGATCACCGAAGATGACTTCGACTTCCAGCTCAAGGTCAACACTTACGGCCCGTTCTTCTGCACACAGGCAGTAGTAGGCAAGATGGCTGAGCGTGGGCACGGCACGATTATCTTCGTGCTGGGATCGGAAACCCGCGGCGGGCCGGCGCAATACTCCGCCTACACCGCGTCAAAGGTCGCGCAGCGCGCGATCGCCGAGTCGGTGGCCTACGAGTTCATGCATCTCGGGGTTCATGCCGCGGCGCTCGACGTCGATGGCGCGGTCGATAGTCCGCGCGTGCGCGAGGCGGCGCCCAACGAGGATCCGTCGCACTTCGTGCCGCCCTCGTCGATCTGCGATGAAATCGTTCATCTGATCAACCAGCCCAAGGGCGCATGGTCGTTCCAGGTCGATATGCGATCGTTCTACCAATGGCGTCCGCGCGTCGCGGCGAAAAAGAAAGAGTAGCTGCGCGGCCGCCGCTCCATTGCCGTGCCCGCTTTGAATTCGGAGCTTGATTTAGCGCGCCAGCGCGAAGAGCGGGCACGGCTGAGCGGCGGCGCCAGCCTTGGCGCCGTCTATGCGATGATCGCGTCGTGCCTAGCCGCCGAGCATGAGCACGGCGCGACGCTGCTCGACGTCGGATGCGGTGCGGGAGCGCTGCGGCAATTCGTCGCGCCCTTTTGCGATCGCTACGTGGGGACTGATCTCATTCGCTACGACTCGTTTCCCGCGGCCTGGGATTTCGTGCGCGCCGATCTGAACGGCACCCTGCCCTTGCCCGAGGACTTCGCCGATATCGTGATTGCCGCCGAAGTGATCGAGCATCTCGAAAATCCGCGCGCGCTGATGCGCGAGTTGGTGCGCGTGGCCAGGCCGCAAGCGCTGATTGCGATCACGACGCCAAATCAACTCAGCCTGTTGAGCATCCTGACTTTGATCTTCCGCAAACGCTTCGCGGCGTTTCAGGACGTGGACTATCCTGCGCACGTGACGGCGTTGCTCGAAGTCGATCTGCTGCGGATAGCGCAGGAAGCCGGCCTGACGCAGGTTCGGCTCGCATATAGCGGCGACGGCCGGATCCCGCGAAGCGATCTGAAATTTCCCGCCCCACTGTCGCGGATGCTGCCGCGGGCCTTCTCCGACAACGTGATGCTGTGCGGCAGGAAGAGCGCTCTGCGCGGCTGATGGAACCTGCTTCCATCGATCTCGAAGAACATCGGCGCCCGATGCGGGTGCTGCACGTTGCGCCCGGCAATCTTTACGGCGGCGTCGAGACCCTGCTCGTCACGCTGGCGAAGTATCGCGAGACTGCGCCGATGGAACCCGAGTTCGCTGTGTGCTTTGAGGGCCGCCTGGCGCGCGAGCTCGAAGCCTCGGGGGTCAAGGTTCATCGGCTGGGAGCGGCGCGAGTGCGCAATCCGGTCAGCGTCTTGCGCGCCCGGCGGCGACTCGCTGCGCTGCTGACCAAGAGTCACTATGGTGCCGCGATCTGTCACATGGCGTGGCCGCAGGCGCTTTTCGGCGCGACGATAAAAGCCGGCAACGTGCCGCTCATCTTCTGGCTTCATCTGGCGACGGATGGGCGCCATTGGCTGGAGCGATGGGCCGGGCTGACGCGGCCGGCCGTGGCAATTTGCCCAAGTCAGTTCGTTGGGGAGCGGCTCAAAAACATGTACCCGGGCCTGGCGCCCGAGATAATTCACTATCCGATCGCGCCGCCTGCGATCGCCGATCGCGATGCAACGCGTCGGCAGGTGCGTGCCGAACTTGGTATCGCAGACGACGCGGTCGTCATTATTCAGGCGTCGCGGATGGAACCGTGGAAGGGCCAGATGCAATGCCTGCGAGGGCTTGCGCAGCTGCGCGATCTCGATTCATGGATTTGCGTGCAGGCGGGCGGACCGCAACGCCCCTTCGAGCGGGACTACTTCGAAGCGCTGACAAAAGCGGCCGCGGAGCTCGGCATCGCCGAGCGCGTCCGATTCCTTGGACTGCGCAACGACGTTCCGCGCCTCATGTCCGCGGCCGACATCTACTGCCAGCCCAACACGGGCCTCGAAGGCTTGCCGATCGTCTTTGGCGAAGCGATGTACGCAGGGCTTCCCATCGTCAGCAGCAGGATCGGCGGATTCTGGGAGCTGGTGGACGAATCGAGCGGCATCCTCGCGCCGTCTGATGACATTCTGTCACTCGCGTCCGCATTGCGAAGCCTGATCGAATCGTCGGACCTGAGAAACCGGCTCGGACGATCCGCGCGCGACAGGGCAATCGCTTTCTTCGATCCCGCGCAACAAATCCGCAAACTGTTTGCCGTCGTCACGAAAGTTCGCTGACGATGGCCAGCGATGGCTCGCGCCGCCGGCCGGCCCTCTGCTACGCGCAGCGCCGGCCGGCATCTGCGAGCGGTCGAGCGCGATCAGTTGAGGTTACACGCAAGCGCGGCGGCTTCTCATCTCGCATCGAATCGTTTTGGCTGCGCCGACGATCGATTCTTTTGCGCGAATGCTGCGGCCATCTCGCCCGCAAGCCGGCCACTGGCCGCGGCAGCATCCGAGAGCAAAGAATGCGAGCCTACCCAGTCACCGGCGAGGTACAGGCCCGGAGAGCCGGGCACTGCTACACTCGGCCGTCCGGCAAGACCCCCAAATCGGGCCAGCGGCTCCGCGCACATAACCGGCATCCTCCAGAAAAATTGACGGGCGCGAACATATGAGCGCCAGCCGGGTTGGAGCAGGTCGGCGAAGCCCTCGAGTTCCGCAAGCAGCACCGCTTTGTCGAGCTGCCGGTCGGGCTCCAGGTATCGCAGAATGTGCACCAGCGCGCCGCCCTCAGGCGCCAACCGGGCAGCTGAACTATGAACAGAAAGATAGAGCGGTTCATCGATGCCGAGAGCAAATTGGTGCCGCGGCTCAGGCAATTGCGATAGTCCAAGGTCCAGGCACGCAGCGTATACTGCAACGGATCGGTCGGCTGCGACCCGCAACGCCTCCACGTTAGGGAGCAGTTCCAAGGCATCTCGCGGCGGCAGAGCAATCACGACGGCGGGCGCGGAAACTGAGTGCCCACCACTGGTCTCGACGCGCCACGTTTGCCCTGGCTTAATCGCTGTCACACGCCGACCAACGCCGAGCTGGCATCGACCGGCATCGGCACGGGCCGTCAGTGCCGAGACCAATTGGTTCCAGCCATCGTCCACGTAGACGGCGTTGTTCGACAAGCCCCGATGAAGCTGACCGAAAAGCGTCGCACCGTCGGCGGCATCGGGGTCGTGAATTAAACTCGTCAAGCGCAGCATGGCGGAGATTAGCTCCCGGACATGCGGCGACGGCGAGAACTCTTCCACGGCCTGGCGAGCGTTCACGCCTGGGCCCACCTCCGGCGCCGACTTGCCGAACCGGGCAAGTGCGGCGCCGACCTCTGCCTTCACTGCCGACGGATACAAGGTCGTCTCTTTAAGCCCAGACGCACTGAACGGGGCTCGGTGTAGCGTTCGATCTCGAACAAAATAGCCGGCCGCCAATTTGGGCACGTTGCCTCTCGGAACCACTCCCTGGTCGCGAAGGGCAGTGTCCAATGCCCCGCCGCGATACAAGGCGTGCGCACCGTAATTGAAATAATAGCCTTCCTTTATGCGCGTCCGTGCGCGTCCTCCAAGCTCCGGTGAAGACTCGTAGAGCGCGACCCGGGCTCCGGCGCTCGCTGCAAATGACGCGGTGCACAACCCCGCAAGCCCTCCTCCAATCACGACGACATCAAAATTTTCCACGCAATCCGCCTCTTCTAATTCGGACATTTTGCATCCTAATTAACATGGATGATAATTGTCCGCAATGCGAATCGGGGAAGGTGTCGAATGGGCGATCCATCTGTGCGGCATCCTCGGCGTGGTTCCGGCTGGATTCGATCTGCCGGCCGGCCGGCTCGCCGAGTTTCACGAGTTGCCACCCGCCTATTTGGCCAAGCACCTGCAGGCGCTATCGCGAGCGGGAATTGTAACGGCAAATCGCGGCGTCAGCGGCGGCTACCGCCTGGCCAAACCGGTCTCCAAGATCACTTTGCTGGACATCACCTTGGCCATTGAAGGATCCGAGTCGGCTTTTCGATGTACCGAGATTCGTCAGCAAGGGCCGTGCGCCGCAGCGCCCGCCGCATGCAAGCACCAGTGTGCGATTGCGAAGGCCTTTCTGGATGCCGAGACGCAATGGCGCAAAGCCCTGGCTTCGGTTTCTGTCGCAGATATCATCAGGACGGCCGCCAGCGAGTCATTCGACAAGGAGCGCAGACGTACTTTCCAGGCCTGGCTGAAGGGTGCGGTGAAATAAGCGGCAGCACGGGCGCAGAGCGTTGTGAACCCAATCGAACAAGATGTTGACGACGTTGACTGATGTCGCTGCCGCTCACGTACGAAAGCGCCAGGTTGTCAATACGCAGAATAATGTAACTGGCGGGCGGTCCGACCGGATCAGTTTGACCCGGAACATTCGCAGGCGTCTGCGCGTCGGCGAACCCGCATAACACCAAAGCAGCACTGCCGCGAGCAGCGGCGAGATCAGCTTGGAGCGCGCACCTTTTCTCATCATGCCCTCGTGATGAATTGCTCGCGCCTAGCGCAAGCAAACCCCGGCGTTCCATGTTTAACGGAGGACAAAGAATTGCAGCAAATCGGACTATTCGCAAACGCGGGTTTGGACCCGTTAACGCGCGGGAAGGTATTTTTCCTTGATGAAATTTAAACTAATTGCTCCTGCTCGGTGGATACACATCCAAGTTTGGCCATTTCCTCGCACAAAGATGCAAAATGTTGACGACGTTGACTGAAGCGGCCGTCACGTTCAGTTCAGTGCTGGGACTTCAGCGACGAGCCTTTCGAAAACCATTGCGAAATCGAAGTCGGAACCTACGGTCGATGCAAACGGCGCAAGCAGTGTGAGAATGCGCACGGGAGAATCAGTTTCGGATGCTGCTTGCACTCGATGATGTCCATCCAGCAAGCAGTGCGTCAGCAGCATTTTGGCCCTCGTATGGGTAATCCTTGTCGCCTTTCCAACTGGCCGGCGCCTGGTTATCGAGCACGGACACTGCGAACGCCGTGAGTGAATGTCCTGCTCGGGATCTCGACTTCCAGTATTCCACGCGATCTCTGTCCAGCGTCGCTGGATCTTGAAGTGGCACAGCGATCTGCGTCAGTAGCGTCTTGGTTACCCCTGCCGGGTAGCTATGGCGAATGACAGGAATCTCTCCTCCTGCGTATGGGACTGACAGTTCATGATCAGATCCAAGCCGATAGTAAGGCGTACCTGGGTCTTGAGGCTTCTCGTATTCGGGAGCTTCGAGCCCGAAAAGACGCACCACGTCTGTGGCAAAATAATCATCCCGCGCGCCCGGTGCGACCAGCCGAACCGGGGTCTCGATCACCGCTAGATGATACGTACCTTTAGGGAGAATGCGGGCAAGCCGCCTTAGCGCGAACTCCGAGGGAACGTGTTCGAGGGCGCCGAGCAGATCTGCCGCTTCTGCGTCGCTAACGCGATCGGCGGGAGAGGCG
>DATJMX010000047.1 GCA_035508495.1 Candidatus Binataceae bacterium | reverse complement strand
GGGATCGCCTCGATCCGAAGGATACTCAGATTCGAAATCGTCGTTGGTGATCGCGCCCTCGGCTAGCTGGCTAACAAGCCGTCGCGCAAGCGCTCGCTTTTCGTGATTAACCATCGCCGTTCGCTCGATTAGGTCTGAGCCTCGCCGCCGACGATATTAATCCCTTTCCTTATCTTGAGAGCATCCACCGAAAAGTTAACCGTCGGGTTCAGCGACCGTCGACTCTTTTCCACAGCATAAGTCCGTAGGGTTCGGTACGCAAAGCGTTCTCGCTTTGAGCGAGACGCAGAACCTCTCCCTTGCCCGGCCAGGGGAGGAGTTTGCGAGGCGGAGTTTTGTGGAGCGCGATTCTGCACCTCGCTCGCGTGACTAACTGATAAGAGCAGCGTCTCCTTGGGACGGAGACCGTCACATGCGCTATGTTGCTGGGGTTCGGCGGTGACCCAGTGGCAAAGCTAACGAGGTTCACACGGCGTTATCGTCAATTTGTAGCTTCCAGCTTAGTTCTCGTCCTGGCGGGCTGTTCGACACAAAGTCAAGCGCCTGCCGTGAGAGAAGCCTCCGGCTCTGATCCGATCGCTGGCGTTTTCGCTCACTGTCAGAATCTGCTCGGCAAAGAAAACTCTTCGAGTACCTGCGAATTCGTAGAGGACCGCGGCAACGCAGGAGCCGACATCGTTAGCGAGCGGATCCTCTGTGTTCAGGACGGTCAATTCGTGCAGTGCAAAGCGCGGCCGGGCGAAGGACCCGGCCCGGAGGAATACTGGCTGGATTTCAGATGTTCGCGCACCGACGTCACCTGCCAGATCACGTCTGGGGCGCCCTCGTACGTTGAAGCCTTCGCACCTCTGTTCGAGAGCCACAATCGGATCGTATTGAGCACCGCAGCTACGAAGAACGCCAATCAGTGAAAGGGAGGTCTATATGTTTGTCTCTCTTCCTGCGAGAACCTCAGCGTGCGGGGACGGATCGACACACGGGCAGCTTCGCTTTGCTGTCGCATTGGCGTCGGCGCTTCTCTTGATAAAGGACGCTGCCCCTGCGCGGGCCGCCGCATCAAGTGCTGCGACCTTGCGCGGAACTATCGAATGCAGCCTGACTGGAGCAGAATTTCCGGCCGCCGTAGGAGAACCGATGATAGTTGTATATGCAGGGTCAATGCAGCTCGTGGCTGACGGTAACGGCAGATTCACCAGTGGTCACACGACAACGAAAGGCACGGGAGACTGGCCCCACGGAGATGGAAGGCGCGCGGCGCGCCAAATTAATGGCGGGCAGGGACGCCCGCCCCACCATATTCCGTCCGGCCGTGGCCGCTACTTGGAGCCCGCTTAATGCCGCGATTGTTGGAGGTTGGCGGCTTCTACTTTGGCGCGGGCTAAATCGAGGTCGTGCTTGGCTTGGGGGTAGTCGGCGTCGTAGGTGCTCATGGTTGAGACCTTCGCGTCGGCTAGTTGTTCTTCGCGCTTGGCTTCGGATTCGCTCACCTTGGCTGTCGGTTCCGCAGTATCGGCCAGCACCGTCATCACGCCATCGCGGACTTCGGCGAGGCCGCCCGATACTACCCAGTATTCGTGGGCGCCGTCGGGCTCCGATACGTCGAGGATGCCGGGAACGAGCGACGTGATGAAGTTGATGTGGTTCGCCAACACGCCGAACTGGCCCAGGGGGCCGGTCGCTGTTACTTCGACAACGGCGCCATCGTAGACGACGCCCGTCGGCGTGACCAGCTTGAGCTGAAAGGTCTCCGCCATCGATACTCCCGCTAGCGGGCCTCGCCGCGGGCGAGCCGTTCGGCCTTGGCGCGCGCGTCTTCGATCGTGCCGACGAGATAGAACGCCTGCTCCGGCAGGTCGTCGCACTTGCCGTCGAGGATCTCGGCGAAGCCGCGCACCGTATCCTCACGCTTCACGTATTGGCCCGGAATACTCGTGAACGGCTCGGCGACGAACATCGCCTGCGACAGGAAGCGCTCGACGCGGCGCGCGCGTGCGACGACGAGCTTGTCCTCGGCCGACAGTTCTTCCATCCCGAGGATCGCGATGATGTCCTGCAGGTCCTTGTAGCGCTGGAGGATTGCCTGCACTCGGCGCGCAACGTTGTAGTGCTCCTCGCCCACGACCTGGGGATCGAGAATTCGCGAATTCGAACCGAGCGGATCGACCGCCGGGAAAATTGCCTTTTCGAAAATCTTGCGATCGAGCGCCGTGACCGCGTCGAGGTGCGTAAATGTCGTGGCCGGCGCGGGGTCGGTGTAGTCATCGGCAGGAACATAGATCGCCTGCACCGACGTGATCGATCCTTTCTTGGTGGTTGTGATGCGCTCCTCAAGCTCGCCCATGTCGGTGCCCAGCGTCGGCTGATAACCGACGGCGCTCGGCATACGGCCGAGGAGCGCCGACACCTCGGAGTTCGCCTGCAGGAAGCGGAAGATATTGTCGATGAAGAAGATGACATCCTTGCCTTCATCGTCGCGGAAGTACTCGGCGACCGTGACTCCCGTGAGCGCCACGCGCGCGCGCGCGCCCGGCGACTCGTTCATCTGCCCGTACACCAGCGCGGTCTTCGCGATAACGCCCGACTCCGTCAGTTCGCCGTAGAGATCGTTGCCTTCGCGCGAGCGCTCGCCTACGCCGGCGAACACCGACACGCCGCCGTGCTGCTTGGCAACGTTGTTGATGAGCTCGAGAATGGTAACCGTCTTGCCGACGCCCGCGCCGCCGAAGAGCCCGATCTTTCCGCCGCGCGCATATGGACAAATCAGGTCGATAACCTTGATCCCCGTCTCGAGGATTTCAGCCTCGACGCCCTGGTCCGCGAAGGAGGGCGCCTCGCGATGTATCGGCATCGCCTTGGTGCCCTCGATCGGACCGCGCTCGTCGATCGCGTCACCGGTAACATTCATGATGCGGCCGAGGGTGTTCGGACCGACCGGCACCGAGATCGGCGCCCCGGTGTTATCGACTTCCATGCCGCGGACGAGGCCGTCGGTCGAGTCCATCGCGATACACCGCACGACGTTTTCGCCCATGTGCTGCTGCACTTCGAGCACGAGGTTGCCGGCCTTGTCGCTGATCGAAGGATTCGTGACACGCAGCGCCGAAAAGATCGGCGGCAGGCCGGTGACGAATTGCACGTCAACGACGTTGCCGAGCACCTGGCTGATTTGTCCTTGCGATGTTGCACTCATGGTAAAGAGTTCCCGCTTGATAAGTTCGAACGTTAGCCGCGCAGCGCCTCGGCGCCGCCGACGATATCCATCAGTTCCCTGGTAATCTGCGCCTGGCGCGCGCGGTTCATCTCGAGCGTGAGCGAGGAGATCATCTTCGCGGCGTTACTGCTCGCCGAGTCCATCGCAGTCATCCGCGCGCCCTGTTCGCTCGCTTCGGACTCGAGCAGCGCATGATAAATCGATGCTTCGAGGTAGCCGCGCAATACGACCGGCACCAATTCCTCGCGGCTCGGCTCGACGAGGTAGTCGAGCTTGCCCGCCTCGCTCTTGGCGACGCCGCCGTGCAGCTCGCCGTCGTCGCGAATTCCGTGTTCGCTGGGAGGCTTCACCGGCAGCAGCTTTTCGTAGGTCGGGAACTGTGCGAGCGCCGAGCGGAAGCGCGTGTACACGATTCCAGCTTCATCGATCGCACCGCTGCGATAATCGTTGAGAATCTTGGCGGCGATATCGCGCGCGAGGCCAATCGTCGCAAGCCGGGGAATATTGTCGATGCGCTGAATCGCGACCGGCGTGCGATTGCGCCGCAGATGATCGACGGCCTTCTTGCCGACGGCGAAAAGCTCGATCGCGATTCCGCTGGTTTCGAGCTCGCGGCGCGTTTCATCCGCCAGTCGCATCGCGTTGGCGTTGTAGCCGCCGCAGAGCGTGCGGTCCGAGGCGATCACGACGAGCAGCGCGCGCTTTTGCGCATTCTCGCGCGGACCCGCCGAGATTCCTTCGGAAGTGAGGAGCGAATCAGCGACGCGCGCGAGCGCTTCGCTATAGGGGATCGAATTGGCGAGCGCTTCCTGCGCGCGGCGCAGGCGCGAGGCCGCGACCAGCTTCATCGCGCGCGTGATTTGCTGAGTCGACTTGGTCGATGCGATCCGGCGCCGGATTGCCTTGAGTGAGGCCATTTTCGAATCTGCGCGTTACGCCGCAGCCTGGCTCCCCTTCTGATCCGCGAGGAAGCGCTTCTCGCATTCCTCGAGCCCGGACTTCATCTTGGCGCGCACTTCGTCGCTCAGCTCGCGCTTGTCGCGAATCGTGGCGAGCACCTCGGGCGCGGTCGACTCGAAGTACCCGAACATCGCATCTTCGAACGGCCGAATCTGCGGGACCTCGAGCTTGTCGAAGAAACCCTCGTTGCCGGCGTATATCAGGAGCACTTCCTTCTCGACCGGCAGCGGCGAATATTGCGCCTGCTTGAGCATCTCGGTTAGCCGCGCGCCGCGATTCAGGAGACGTTGCGAGGCGGGATCGAGATCGGAGCCGAACTGTGCGAACGCCGCCATCTCGCGATATTGCGCGAGATCGAGCTTGAGCGTGCCGCCGACCTGCTTCATCGCTTTCACGGCGGCGGAAAATCCAACCCGCGAAACCGAGAGGCCGACGTTCACCGCGGGTCGAACGTTCGAGTTGAAGAGGTCCTTGTCGAGAACGATCTGACCGTCCGTGATCGAGATGACGTTGGTCGGGATATATGCCGAAACGTCGCCTTCCTGCGTTTCGATAATCGGCAGCGCGGTGAGCGAGCCGCCACCCATCTCAGCGCTCATCTTGGCTGCGCGCTCCAGCAGCCGCGAATGCAGATAGAAAACGTCGCCGGGATACGCCTCGCGGCCCGGAGGACGGCGCAGCAAGAGCGAGAGCTGGCGATACGCCTGTGCATGCTTGCTGAGATCATCGTAAATCAGAAGGGCATGGCGGCCGGTATCGCGAAAGTACTCGCCCATCGTGCAGCCCGTGTAGGGCGCGATGAACTGCAGCGGCGCCGCTTCGGAGGCGGTCGCGGAGATGATCGTCGTGTACTCCATCGCGCCGAAGCGGCTCAAGCGTTCGACGACCTGTGCGATCGTCGAGCGCTTCTGGCCAATCGCGACGTAGAAGCAGTGAACGTTCTGGCCCTTCTGATTAATGATGGTGTCGATCGCGATCGCGGTCTTACCGGTCTGGCGATCGCCGATGATAAGCTCGCGCTGGCCGCGGCCGATTTGCAGCATCGAGTCGATAGCTTTGATCCCGGTCTGCAGCGGTTCTTTGACGGGCTGGCGCTTGATGATACCGGGCGCCTTGATCTCGATTCGGCGCGTCTCTGCCGCCTTGATCGGCCCTTTCTCGTCGATCGGCTGACCGAGCGCGTTGACGACACGGCCCAGCAGACCTTCGCCGACGGGAACCTCGGCGATTCTGCCGGTGCGCTTCACTTCATCGCCTTCCGCAATTGCCTGCGGATCGCCGAACAGCGCGGCCCCAACATTGTCTTCTTCGAGGTTCAACACCATCCCGAAGACGCCGTGCGGAAACTCGAGTAGCTCGCCCGAGGCCGCGTTCTGTAAGCCGTAAATGCGCGCGATACCGTCGCCGCATGACAGCACGCGGCCGGTCTCGCGCACGGCGATACTGCCTTCGAAACCCTTAATCTCGTTCTTCAGGATTTCGCTGATTTCAGATGGTCGAATCTCTGCCATAGATGTAGTTCAAGGGCCGGATCAACCCGCCATCCGGCGCTGTGCCTCCGCCAGCCTGGTAGCCAGGCTGCCGTCATAAATCTTGCCGCCAAATTCTGCCACGACGCCGCCCAGCAGCGCCGGATCAACCATCGTGGTTGGAATAATTTTTTTCTTCGCGATTCCTTCAAGCCCCGCGACGACCCGCGCGACGTCCGAGTCGGTAGGCTGCACCGCGAATGTAATCGTCGCCCGCGCGCGGCCGAGCAGTTGATCGACCAGATCGCGATACGCCTCGGCAATCGCTGGCACCTCCGCGATTCGGCCGTGACGCGCGACGACGACGGCGAACGATCGCAGCGGGAAGCCGAGTTCGAGCCGCTCGGCGATCTTGCCCATCGCCTCTTGCCGCGCCGTGTGGGAAAGCTCGGGCGACGTGAGCTTAACCAGCAGTTGAGGATCCGAAACGATCGCGGCAAGCTGATCGAGCTCCTCGCCCCATTTCTCGACCTGGCTCCGCTCTGCGAGTTCGAGCAGCGCGCGAGCATAGCGCTTGGCGACCCGCGAGCCTTTCATCGCTCGCCCTCCAGCCGCTCGGTAAAGGTTTCGACCAGGCGCTGCTGATCAGATGAATCGAAGCTGCGCGCGATCAAATCGCGGGCGAGGCTGGCGGTGACCGCGGCCAGTTCCTCGCGAACGCGGCGCTGTCCCGCCTCGGCCAACGCATTGCTGGTCAGAGAGACGTCGGTATGAAGGCGCTCGACCGCAGCCACTGCCGCATCGGCGATTTTCTTGACCTGGAACTGGGTCTCGTTCTCGATTTCTTTCTGGAGCGTGACGACTTCAGCATCGAGGTTGGCGCTCCGCGCCGCCGCCTTGTTGGCGAGATCCTGCGCTTGGGCAAAGGCGCTTTCGGCGCGCGAAATCGTGCCGCGAATCTGGGTGGATCGGTCAGCGAAGAATTTCGAGATGAAGGGCGCGGCGAAATACTGAATGATGCCAACGAAGATCACAAAGTTGACGGCGAAGCACGCCAGCACCAGCCATGAGCCGTGCTCCTCGGCCCCCGCCTCTTCGGCGGCGCGCGCAATCGCAGGCAACAACGCGGCCGTGATTGCGGTCACGCTGATGATTGTCTTCTTCATCGTTCAATTCACGCTGCGGCGCGATCCGTTAAGCGGCCGGCCCAGTACACGCTCGGCGAGCTCGGCTGCCAGGCGCTCGCCCATTTGACTGAGTTCGCGCTCAGCGCTCCTCAACTCCTGATCGATCCTGCCCCTTGCGTCGTCGAGCATCTCGCGCGCCTCGGTTCGCGCCGCATCGAGCTTCTTTGCGGCTTCGGCCTCTGCCGCGCGGCGCTCGGTATCGCGGCGCTCGAGCGCGGCGTGGCGAGCGTCGCCGAGCCGCTTCTCGCGCGCCTCGTCCGCAGCCCTGGCCTCTTTAATGAGCTGCTCGGTTCGATCGCTCAGGTCTTTCAGCCTGCTCTCGCGGCGCGACAGCAGATCCAGAAAGGGGCGAAAAAACAGCCGGCTGAATATAAACCAGAAAACCAGGAAGGAAACAATGAGAGTGAAGTAGATCCCCCAGTTCGGTGGGATGTGCATATTACCGCACCTCCCCTGCGGGGTAATTTGCGCAAGTCTTCATAGTGTTTCGAGCCGGAGATGCGAACGATTCAGAGGCCGCGGATGGTCAAGCCGATTTGTGTCCTCCCGCAGCCTGCGCCGCGCGTTCCTCAACCGGAAATACCGTGACCTTGCGATCCTCGCGCACGCCCTCTGGCTGCATCGAGCAATGACCCTCGAACAATGCGCCTTCCTGAACTATCAGCACCGGGGCTGCGATGTTGCCGTTGACCTTTGCCGAGGCGCGAATCTCGATCCGCTGCGTCGCCGTGATATCGCCGCTGACCTTGCCTGATACAACCACGGAAGTGGCGCGGATCTGCGCGGTGATAATGGCGCTCTCGCCGATCGTCAGACCGTCCTTGCCGTGGATCTCGCCATCGACTTCGCCGTCGATCTTCGCGGCGCTTTCAAATGAGAGCTTGCCGCTGACTTTCGATCCCCGATCGAGATAAGCCTGCGCTTGCACCGGAGCCGCCACCGGACGCGATGCAGGTGCGGGCCCTGCCGCAGCAACCGGCTGCGTCGGTGCAGGAGATGGCGAAGAAGTTACCGGCGTCGCCGTGGGCTGGACCTTGGCTGGATTCTTTTCCGGTTCCTTGTTGAAAAGCGCCATCGTAACACACTCCTCGACGCACACGGATTGGTTCCGTACTGCGAGTATCCCGAGCTTAGGCTTGGCTATTAACTCATGCAATTGCGGTCTGTCAAATTTGTCGGCGGTGATCGAAAAGAAAAGCGCGTTCATGCGCGCTTAATCAGATTCGCCGTTGCCTCGCATGAGCCAACGGTTAACCTCGAAGGAAAGCAACCGCATTCGTAGACAACCATCGAAAAGGAGCCCACGCGATGGCATCGATTCCAGAAAAATATCTCGACCTCTTCGGCAGCAAGAAGGCGTTCGCCAACCTGGCGACCATCATGCCCGACGGCTCGCCGCAGGTGACCCCGGTATGGTTCGACTACAAGGACGGGCGCATCCGTATCAACACGGCGCGCGGGCGTGTGAAAGCTCGCAATATGAAAGTTGGGACAAAGATCGCGATCGCGGTGCTCGATCCTGACAATCCGTATCGCTACGTCCAGATTCGCGGCCCGATCATAAGCGAGACCGAGAACGGCGCCGACGCGCATATCGACTCGCTCGCCAAGAAATATCTCGGACAGGATAAGTATCCGTTTCGTCAGGCTGGCGAGCAGCGCGTGATCTACGAGGTCGATCCCAAGTCCGTCCAAGCCAGCGGCTGATCAATACTGCTGTTGATAGACAGAAACTCTTCGGCGGTTCCTGCCTGAGGAAAAAATATAGCGGAGCGGGCCTCCCTTCCCACCCCATTATATTTTTCGGCCAGAACGAGAGCTGGTGCTTGCTGCGAGATGTATCGTACGATATATTTACCGCATCTCGCAAGATGGAGGCAGCCCACCGATGTTTGGATGTGGTACCCGTCACTTTCACCGCCCGCGGCCATGGCATGTCGCCGGTATGATGGCGATGCGCGGACGCTTCTTCGGCCCCGGCGAGGTCAGGCTCGCCCTCCTCTCGATGATCGCCGAAGGCCCGACGCACGGCTACGAGCTGATGCGCCAACTCGAGGACCGCTCCGGCGGCGTCTACAAAGCCAGCGCCGGTACGGTTTACCCGACGCTCCAGCAGCTCGAAGATGAAAGCTTGATCGCGTCGGAAATGATCGACGGCAAAAAGTCGTATCGCGCGACCGACGCCGGTCGGGAAGAACTGCGCGCCAAAGACGAGATCGTCCGCCGCATATGGTGGCGCGCACGTCGCCTCGCTGGATGGCGAAACGCATTCGATCCCGATGCCGCCGAAATCCGCGGTCCAGCCGAGCGCCTCGTGCAAGCCGCCTTCCGTGCCGTCGCTGGCGAGCGCGCCACAGAATCGCGCTTCGACAAAGTGCGCGACATCCTCGAGCGGGCGCTGCGCGAGCTCGACGCTCTGCGCGACAGCGACTGAATCGCGTTGTATCGGGCGTCGCGCGTAGCCTAAAATCGCCTTTCGCTCTTATGGCGGAACGCGCTCACAATCAGTCCGCTCCGCGGGTTTACCTGGAAACCTACGGATGCCAGATGAATATCGCCGACTCGCAGACGGTTACTGCCGTTCTGCGCCGCGCGGGATATGCGAGCGCCGAGCGGCCCGAGGATGCCGACGTAATCCTGCTCAACACCTGCGCGATTCGCGAGCATGCCGAGGAGCGCGTGCTCGGACGCCTGAGCCACCTCGCGCAACTCAAGCATCGGCGCCCCGAGGTGAAGCTCGGGCTTCTCGGATGCATGGCGCAGCACAATCGCGCCGCGTTGGTCGAGAAAGCTTCGTACCTCGATCTCGTCGCCGGACCGGACAGCTATCGCCGCCTGCCTGAGATGCTCGGCCGGGCGGGATTCGATCCGGCGATCGACGTGCGCCTCGATCGCGCCGAGACTTACGCCGATATCACGCCCGATCACGACGGCTCGCTTCGCGCCTACGTCACGGCGATGCGCGGATGCGACAAGTTCTGCACCTTTTGCGTGGTGCCCTACGTGCGCGGCCGCGAGCGCTCGATCGCGCCCGCCGATCTGATTCGCGAGATTCGCGAGCTCGCCGAGCGCGGCGTGAAGGAAGTCGTGCTGCTCGGGCAGACGGTCAACGCCTATCGCCACGGCGATACGGATTTCGGCGCGCTGCTCCGCGAGATCGCGAAGATCGACGAGATCGCGCGAATCCGCTTCACCTCGCCGCATCCGAGCGACATGAGCGATTCGCTGATCGCCGCGATGGCGACCGAGCCGAAGGTCCAGCCGTATCTGCATTTGCCCGTGCAGTCGGGATCGGATCGAATCCTCGCCGCGATGGAACGCGGCTACACCATCAGCGAATATCTCGCGCTCGTCGCGCGCTTGCGCGACGCGATCCCTACGCTCGCGCTCTCAACCGACATCATCGTGGGCTTCCACGGCGAAGAGGAACCCGACTTTCGCGCCACGCTCGATCTGGTGCGCGAGGTTGGTTACGACTCCGCATTTACATTCAAATATTCGGTGCGCGAGAACACCCGCGCCTACAAACTCGGCGATAGCGTCAGCGAAGAAGAAAAAGGCGCGCGGCTGGCCGAGCTGATCGCGCTCCAGGAGCGAATCTCGCTCGCGCGCAACCTCGCAAGTATCGGCACAGAGTTCGAGGTCCTCGTCGAAGGCCCCGCGCGCCGCGGCAACGCAATGCTCGCCGGCAAAACCCCGCAATTCAAAACCGCGGTCTTCCCTGCCGCCGAAGGAATCCGCGTTGGCGCCCTGGCACGCGTGCGTGTTGATTCTGCCACGGGCCATTCACTCCTCTGCTCAATGGTATAGTGGATCTCCGGCCATAAATTGACTGGCGGCGGCGGTTTTCGGATCGACAATCAGTGAGGTAAGTTGGAGCCGCGCGCTCGCTGTCGGAGCAGACCTGCCACGGCCGACGAAGCCTCAAAAATTCCATCTTGGGACGTGTTCATCAATTTGTTCGCCGTGATCGCCCTGTATGTGGCAACCGGCGCTGCGATCGTTCTGATTTTCTTTCCCGCATACGTGTGGGCCTGGCGCTCGATCGCCAGCGATTTCGCAGCCACACCGGGCAAGAACGCCAGTTGGGTGCGCACTTGCCCGATATATCTGACGATCTTCCTCGCCGGATTGACGTGCCCGATCGACTTGAGGCTGTTCGCTTATGTCCTCGCCGGATCGCGATCTGCTTCCTCAGGATCGCGCCCGACTGCCTCAGGCTGACCGAAAGAAAGCGCATATATTCCCGCCCGCCACAGCCCGGCGCGTGCTTCCCAAAAGTCCACCACCGCGTTATGCAGATGACTCCGTCGCGGAGACATAATCGTGGATGCTTTGACTGAGATTCTTGCCGGACTTGATTCGATTCGACCCGAGCTGACGGCTTTCTACCAGGACCTGCATCGGAACCCTGAGCTTTCGATGCAGGAGACGCGCACCGCCGCCAAAGCCGCTGATATCCTGCGCGCCGAGGGTTACACCGTTGGCACCGGCATCGGTAAAACCGGCGTGGTAGGAATTCTCGACAATGGCGTCGGCCCGACGGTGCTGCTCCGCGCCGACATGGACGCTCTCCCCGTGCGCGAGCAAACCGGACTCGCCTATGCGAGCACCGCCACGGGCGTCGATCCCGATGGCGAGCCGGTTCCTCTCATGCACGCGTGCGGGCACGATCTGCACGTCACATGCCTGTGCGGCGCGGCGGCGTTGCTCGCGCGCAATCGCGATCGATGGCGCGGGCGACTCATGATGGTCTTCCAGCCTGCCGAGGAAATCGGCTCGGGCGCGCGCGCCATGATCAACGACGGCCTTTTCGATCGCTTCGGCAAGCCCGAGGTCGTGCTGGGTCAGCACGTCATCCCGTCGCCCGCGGGCTCGCTCTACTGGCGCACGGGAATCACGATGTCCGCGGCCGACAGCTTCGAGATCAAACTCTTCGGCCGCGGCGGTCACGGCTCGCGTCCGCAATCGAGCATCGATCCGATCGTGATGGCGGCCTCCCTCGTGCTGCGCCTGCAAACGATCGTCGCGCGCGAAGTGGCGCCCAGCGACCAGGTCGTCGTCACGGTCGGCAGCCTGCACGCGGGCACGAAGGAGAACATCATTCCCGACCAGGCCACGATCAAGATCAACGTGCGCTCCTTCTCGCCGCCCGTGCGGCAGCGCGTGCTCGACGCAATCAAGCGTATCGCGGTGGCTGAGGCGGCGGCCTCCGACGCGCCGCGCGCGCCGGAGTTTCGTCCGCTCAACAATTTCCCGATCCTGACCAACGATCCCGAGGCGACCGGCCGCACCGTCAATGCGCTCGGCCGTCATTTCGGCGACGACAAGATTCACGAGGTCCCGCTCGTCAATGCGAGCGAGGATTTCGGCGAGTTCGGCGTCGCCGCGGGCGTGCCGTCGGTCTTCTGGTACTTCGGCGGCCTCGATCCGGAAATTGTGAAGAAGGCAAGCGACGAAGGGCGTCTCGACGAAATCCCGAGTAATCACTCGCCGCTGTTCGCGCCGATCGTCGAGCCGACGCTCACGACCGGCGTGCACGCCCTCGTCGCAGGCGCACTCAACTGGCTCAGCGCGAAGTAAGCGGCTCGGCCGCGCCCGCTCCTGCAAGCTCGAGGCGCGTTTTTTCTTCAGCGAGCGGGAGCGTGGCGCGGATCGCGAGCATCGCGATCAGCGCTAACGCGGCGAACAGCACCAGCGCGCCGGTGTAGCTGCCCGAGCGATCGAAGATGCCGCCCGCGATCACCGGTCCGATCGCGAATCCGAAGGTGTTGAAGAGCGCGAGGATTCCGAGCAGCGTGCCGAGCCGCCTGCGGCCGAGCGATTCCGTGAGCGCGATCGGAACCAGCGCCGGCGGCGTTTCCCTGACCAGCCCGAAGATAACGATGAATGCTGCGACCGCTGCGATATGCGAAGCGCCGAGCAGCGCCGCCATTCCGGCCGCGGCTATCACGAAGATCATCGCGAGCGTCGCGCGACCTCCCATCCGATCGGCGATGCGGCCAACCAGGAACGTGCCGACCGCGCTGAACAGGAACATCGCACCGAAGATCTCCGCCGCTGCCGTCGCCGAATAGCCAATTCCTGTCAGAAGCGGCACCAGGTGCACGCGCAGGCCGACTCCCGCCATTGCGAAAACCAGGTCGGCGATCCCGAACAGCCAGAATGATCGCGAGCGCAGCGCCTCGCGCACTTCGAGGCCCGGCAGCGCTTCCTGCATCGCGTCCGATACGGTCTCATCGCCCTCGTCTATCGGGCGCGCGCGCATGAAGATCGCGAGTAGTGGAATCACGACAAACAGGATCGGCAGCCCCATCGCGATATAACCCGCGCGGAAGCCGCCATGCTCCACGATGCGGTTAGCCAGGATCGTGACGCCGGCGCCGCCGAGCGGGATTCCAGAAAACGCGACTCCGAGCGCGAGGCCGCGCCGCTCGCGGAACCAGTTCGTGAGCACGAGTGCCGTCGGGATAATCGTTGACGCGCTGATACCGACACCCAGCACGATAAAGACCGCAAGGAAGGCGATCGCCGAGTCCGCGCGGCTGAGCGCCAGGAAGCCCAACCCGACCATCGCCGCGCCCGTGATCATGATGCGCCGTTCGCCGTAGCGGTCCATCAATGAGCCGAGCGCCGGACTGCTGAAGCCGGCGGCCAGCGGCGCCGTCGCGACCAGCAGCGAGAACAGTGCGCGGCTCCATGCGAAGTGCTTGACCACCGGAATAAAGAAGACGCTGCTCGCGTTGATCGGTCCCCAAATCAGGAACATTGTCACGAACAGCACCGCGACGATTATCCATTGCTGCCTGCGCTCATCCTTCATTGCTCGCCTCGCTCGTTACGTTACAGGCCAATCCTTGCGATCGCATAGATGATGTGGAATTAGAGATGTGTGCACATCTACTGTGCACAAATTCACATCAGGAGCCCGCGCGATGTGGCAATGGGATGACGTGCGCTTCTTCCTCGCGCTTTCGCGAAATCGCAGTCTCTCCGGCGCGGCGCGCGCGCTCGGCGTCGATCACGCGACGGTCGGCCGCAGGCTCACGGCGTTCGAGGAGGAGCTGGGCTCGAAGCTTTTCGACCGCACGCCTGAAGGATTTGCAACCACAGCCGCCGGCGAGGCGATCCTCAGCGAATGCGAGGCGATGGAGAACGCGGCATCATCGGTCGATCGGCTGGTGGCGGGACACGATGCGCGGCTCAGCGGCCTCGTGCGCGTTGCGACGACTGAGCTGCTGGCGCAGGTCGTCGTCGTGCCGGCGCTCGCGCAGATCGCCGCGACGCATCCGCAGCTCCAGGTCGATATCGTCGCGCATCCGCGGCCAGTCGATATTGCGCGGCGTCAGGCTGATGTCGCGGTCCGATTTGTGCGGCCGCGCGATGGCGATTTGGTCTGCCGCAAGCTGGGCGAGTTCGGTATGACGCGCTACGCGTCGCGCGCCTATCTCGGCGCACATGGCGTCCCGAAGAGCGGACAGCATCTCGAGGGGCATACGTCGGTTGGCTACCTGACTGCGCCGAGCTGGTTCAACGAAACACTTGGCGGTGCTCACACGGTGTTGTTCAGTAACAGTCCGTACGTCCAGCTCGCAGCGATGGCGGCGGGAGTCGGAATCGGAGTGGCACCGTGCTGCGTCGGCGATGAATATCCGGGACTGGTGCGGCTCGTTCCCGGCGAAGCACCCGAGCTGCGCCCGGTCTGGGTGATCATGCATCGCGATCTGCGGCGCGTCGCGCGAATCCGCATCGTCGCAAATGCGATCGCGGAGGTCTTCGAGCACAAGCGGCAACTGCTCCGCTTCGGCGCGCGCGATATCGCCAAAGCGCGGGCTCCAAAGCAACGCGCGTTAACTACCTGATATAGACGGGATTCGAAATGATCCAGGGGCATCCGTTGCGATACGCGATGACGCGGTAGGTGCCCGCGCTTTTCGGCGCGAATTCGAATTCCGTCGCGTCGTCGGCAGATGCGGCCTCACTGCCATTGCCGTAGATAACGATCTTGTCAGCCTGCGCCGGCAGCTCGGCGCGAAGCTTGAGGCCCGGCGCGAACGAGGTTTCGTCGCCCATGATCGTGCGCGCGTCGCCGTTCTGCGCGTAGAACGCGAAGTTATCGACGTAGCCGAGGAAATCGAAGCTGATATACGCGCGGCCGTGTTTCATCGCGTCGACGAGCGGATCGACGCTGCGCTCGGTGGCCAGCAGATGCGTCGCGTTGAAAAGAAACAATTGCTGATAGGTGCCGACCGTCGCGCCGAAGACGTTCATGTTCGGCGCCGACCCGAATCCCGCCAGAAGAGTGACTCGGGCGCCTGCCGCCAACCGATCGTAAGCGAACATATCGTGTGGATCGATCTGATCCAGATGCGCGAGGAAGCGGTCGGTGCTGAAGAACATCGCGCTGAGCTTGAGCGCGGTTGGACTCTTCGCCACCCACGCCGCTGACTGGCTGTAAACTTCGAGGGCATCGGCAAGTGCGTAGTCTGCCGGCGATGCGAAGCGCGACGGGTCGCCCGCGACTGCGATTCCACCTTGCTCGTGAATCGCGCTGATTAGATCGGACGCGCTCGAGGGTGGATTGATCGCATCGCGCAGATTGACGCCGACGATTTCGCCGCCGCCGACCGCGAACGAGCCGCCCGCGATGAAAAGAATCTCGGATGTGTAGCCGCTGATTCCGTAGTCGCTAGGTCCTGAAGTGACGCGATCGCCGAGTGCGACAAAATCGAGCTGCGCATCGCGCGCGAGCTGAGCGACGGCCGCCTGGTCGAGACCCGCGGGTTTGAGTTTCAGATCGACCACGCCGCGATAGTCGCGCAGCTCGGGAAACTCGCGCGCGGGCGCGACGAGTCGTGTCGGCGGCAGTTCGGTGCTCGGCAGCGGCGCGGCGCATCCACCGAGCGCCAGCGCAAGCGCCGCCAGACTCCACAACTTGTTACGCATCGAGGCGATCAGAGAATCGAGCGCCCCTGCGCGCCATCCACGGGAATACAGGTGCCGGTTATCCAGCTCGCGTGCGGCGACGCGAGCATCACGACCGCGTACGCGACTTCGTCGGCGCGGCCGAGACGACCGGCCGGCAACTCGTGCGCGATAAAATCCTTCTCGAAGGCCGGGCTCTCCTTGAAGATCGTTTCCCAGACTCCGCCTGGGAAGAGGATCGAGCCGGGCGCGATAGTGTTGACGCGAATCGCCCTGGGCGCGAACTCGCGCGCCAGCATCTTGGTGAACGAATGCAGCGCCGCTTTCGACGCGTTGTATGTCAGCGGGCCGCCGGCCTCGCGTCCGTAGATCGATCCGATGTTGATGATCGAGCCGCCGCCCCGCTTTTCCATGATCGGCGCGACGATCCGCGCCAGGCGCACCGGCGCGAAGAGATTCAGATCGAACTGCTCCTGCCATGCCGATTCGGGCAGCTCCGCCAGCGCTCCCGGCCGCGCCGCACCGGCGTTGTTGACGAGGACATCGACGCCGCCGAAACGATTCGCGAGCTCGTCGACCAACTGTTGCATCGCACCCGAATGCGTCGCGTCGCAGGCGCGTCCGATCGCGCCCTGACCGCCATGCTGCGACGATATTTGCTGCAGCGCCGCAGTCGCGGCTCTCACCTGGTCAGCATCGCGCGCGCAGATCCCAACGCTCATGCCCTCCGCGGCGAGCGCTTCGGCCATCGCCCGTCCCAGCCCGCGTGTCGCACCCGTGATCAAAGCAACCTTGCCCCGAAGCCCCAAATCCATCGCCAAAGCTCCTAAAGGATCGAGAGTAAGCACGTATGGTTTATCAACGCCGCCCGGCGGCTAGAAGAGGCGACGATCTTAACGAACTGACGGGCACTCATCCTTGCCGCAGTTAATGCCGTTGCGCTCAGTTCTGAGCAGTTTTATTATGCGGCCCGCACTGTTCATCGTCATGCTGACAGCCGAACCCGACTGCCAATCGACCAAAGGTCAAGGCGATGCCGATTCAGACAAAGAGACGAAAACCCGGGATTGTCTCGACCTTGCTCATGCTGGCGGTTCTCGCTGGATACACGTCTTCAGGCTCGTCAGGTGCCTTGCCGGCCGCCCCGCAAATCCCGCGCGATTTTCAGTGGAAGGGTCGATACATCGTCAAGGATCTTGGCGCGGATGTTCCGTTCATCTGGCAGGGAAGCAACGGCAATCTCCAGATGACCGCTGGAAGCACCGCGGATACGGTTTATTTCACAAATCTGATTTACAACGGCGAACTCTATACGCTTACTGAAAACTGGCCGTACGACGAACCGCCACCACCTTATTCGAATAAGTGCGTCTGTCTTGGGCGACTCACCCTGAACACGTTGAACGCGTGCCTCAACAGTTCGCGTTATGTCGGGCCGGAGATTTTGCTTGATAACCTGAGGTTGGTGAACCATTTCAGGATTGGCGTGATGTTCGGTGAAACCGAATCGAAGCCAGGCCCGGTGCGGCTGCCAATCATGGAAGGCGATTTTTATGTCGATCCGGGAAATCCAGGCAAGTTCTGGAAGGTGTTACATTACGGACTTCAGAATCTGCTCGACCCTGCGCTGGATGAATGGATCGTGCTGCAGAACTTCAAATATACACCAGGCCAAGTAACCCTTCCCGCCAAATGCGACCCCACAACCTGTCCCAACCAAGACGTGTTTGGGCCAGGCTTCTACTGCCAGTAGCGAATTTGCGATCATCGAAAGTCGAGGCGCCGACTGTTCCTTGAGCTCGAGCAATGGACCGCGCTGGCTTGGGATGTTAAAGCGAGCGGAGCGATTCGATTCGCGAGGAGTACGGACGATGGGCGCATCGGCGGGCAAGTGGGCATTTCAGAAGGGTCTCCAGGAAGTGGGCGACGGATGCTACGCGTATCTGCAGCCCGACGGCTCGTGGGGATGGAGCAACGCAGGACTCATCGCTGACGGCGATCAGTCGCTGCTGGTCGATACGCTTTTCGACCTGAAGCTCACGCAAGAGATGCTCGACGTGATGCGCGATGCGGAGCCGCGCGCGAAGAAGATCGGCACGCTCGTCAACACGCATTCCAACGGCGATCACTGTTTCGGTAACGAGCTCGTGCACGGCGCCGAGATCATCGCCTCGAAGGCGTGCGCCGAAGAAATGAAGCATGATGGCGGCGCGGGACGGCTCGCCGAGATGAAGCGCAACTCCAAGGCGATGGGCGACGCCGGCGCCTTCTTCGCCGAAATCTTCGCGCCGTTCGATTTCGAGGGCATCAACGTAACGATGCCGACGGTGACGTTCGAGCACGAGATGACGCGCAAGGTCGGTAACAAGACCGTGCGGCTGATCGAGGTCGGGCCGGCGCACACTGCGGGCGATGTGCTCGCATACGTGCCGAGTGACCGGGTGATCTACACCGGTGATATCCTGTTTATCTACGGCCATCCGATTATCTGGGCGGGACCGGTCGCGAACTGGGTCAAGGCGTGTCAGCTCATGCTCGATCTCGATGTGGACACTGTCGTGCCCGGCCATGGTCCGATCACTGACAAGGGCGGCGTCGCCGAAGTGAAAGGCTACCTCGAATACATCACACGCGAAGCGCGCAAACGTTACGACGCCGGGATGCCGATGGCGGAAGCCGCGCAGGACATCTCGCTCGCGGACTACTCGTCGTGGGGCGACGCGGAAAGAATCGCGGTTAACGTCGCATCGCTCTACCGCGAATTTTCAGGCGGCAAGATGACGGCGAACGTAGCGGACCTGTTCAGCCTGATGGCAAAGCTGCATCGCGAGCGTAGGAAGTAATCGCGAGCGTCACAGCCTCAGAAAAAAGGAAGGCGCTGCGCGCCCTCGATTCTGAGTCTTTCCGTCATCACAAGCGGCCGCCGCCCTCTGTCATTTCGAGCGGAGTCTGCGGAGTCGAGAAATCTTGGTGGCCCCCACAGGGGCATGGTGGCCATCGATTTCAGATGACACTCGCTGGGCGCTATGTTGAATAGCTGCTGCGAAATCGTGAGCGCTTTGCTAGATCGCGGCAGCGAGCTTCATTGGCCTCGATTCCTCGCACGCATTTTTCCGTAAACGTCGCGAGCGATCGCTCGAGCATCGCGATTGCGTCGAGGATATTCGCGGCTGCGACGCCTTCGAAGACATTCAGATTCAACTCGCCGTGCTGCAGCGCGAGGCGCGCGGCGCGTTCGCATGCGAGCACCTGGAAGCAGCACTGCATCAGCGTTTCGGGGATAACAGGATTGATCTTGCCGGCGAAGAACGACGAGCCTTCCTGCACCGCCGGAAGACGAATTTCGCCGAAGCCGCCTTCAGGCCCCGATGACAACAGGCGCAGATCCTGTGCGACTTTGAGCAACACCTCGGCGAGCAGTCCGAGCGCAGCGGCGAGCGCGCCCAGCTCGTCGATATTTTGCGCGGCATCGAAGAGATTTGCTTTGCGCGCGAGCCTGAGGCCCGTGACCTCGCAAAGCCGTTTCACGATCACACGTCGATACCCGAGTGGCGCACTCTCGCCTGAGCCAATGGCGGTTCCGCCCAGATTGATACGGTGCAGAGCGTCGACCGCCCGATCGATCTCCGATGCGCGCCGCGCGATCGCTGCCGCATATCCGCCGAACAGCGTGCCGAGCGCGACCGGCGACGCATCCTGCAAACACGTGCGCGCGACCGTGATGACGCGGCGGAACTCGCGTTCCTTCGCGCGCATCGCAGCAATGCAGGCATCGAGCGCCGCGCGCAACCGCGGCCACTGCGAGACGATCGCGATCCGTGCCGCCGTCTGACACGCATCCGCCGTCGATTGCGATGCGTTCACGTGCGTCTTGGGATTGACGCGATCGTACGCGCCGCGCTGACCTCCGAGCGTTTCATTGGCAAGGTTCGCGATCACCTCGTTGATATTCATGTTGATCGCGATACTGCCGCCGCCGCTCAGCGGATCGACCGGAAACTGGTCGAGATGGTCCCCGCCAATGAGTGAGTCGCACGCGCGAGCGATCGCGGCTGCGATGCTCGTGCCGACCACGCCCGCGTCGCGATTCGCAAGCGCCGCGGCCTTCTTTACTTGCGCCAGTGCGCGAACGTATTCAGGTACCGCGCCGAGCGTGCGTCGCGAGAAGCTCAGATTCGCAAGCGAGCGCAGGGTCTGGATTCCATAGAGCGCCGACGACGGCACCGCGAGCTCGCCCAGGCTGTCGCGCTCGATTCGACTGGATGCGGAAACGATGCGGCGCTTACGCCGTGCGGCCATAACGCGCCATCTGCAGAAGCTTGCTGCTCTTCGTGTTGGTCTTGGTGTCATACGCGAGCAGCGCGACGAGGCGCGTCGTCGCGCCGGCGATCGGCGTCACGCGATGAATCGAGTTGCGGCCTTCGAAGAGCAGCAACGTGCCGGGATTCATCGGCACGCGCACGACGCCGTCGCTCGAGCCGAGCAGCAGGCGCTGCACGCGCGGATAGTTCTGCTCGGCCGCGCTGCGAATCAGCGGCACGTATTCGAAATCGCCGCCGCGCTCGGCCGCGCGCAGCGCGATCGATGTGACGAAGTCGGTCATATCGTAATGCCAATGCAGCCGCTCGCCGTCGCCCATCACGGCGAGGTTGAGCGCGCCGAACGGGTCCGCATAGCGATAGAGTTTTTCCTTGCCCAGAGCCGCCGCGATGAATTCCATCAGCCCATTCCATTCATAGAGACGGCGCATCGGAGAAGCCGCGGGAAACTGATCGTAGGCGACGACTCCGACCGAAGTGTCGTCGAGTATCCGCCGCGGATGATCCTCGGCGAGCGCCAGATCGGGCGGTTCGAGGTAGGGCGTACCGCGCGCGACGCTGTGGTAGGCGCCTGCTGACAGCTCGTCAGCTTCGCGCACGAGCATCTCGACGGCCGCGGGCTTGAGAAAGCCCGGCAGCTCGCACGCTCCGGTTTCGTCTAGCTGCTGCCGACAATGCCGCGTGAGCGCGCGCGCCGCATCAGTCGTGAGATCGAGAATCGGGTAACGCTTCAAATCGACCAGCGCGGCAGGCGACGTGCCGGCGGATTTCTGCGATGCTTCCATGCGCAAGGGCCTCCCCTCAGCCGTTTCGAGGTGGAACTTGGATCGAGCCCGATCGTAATTGGAAACGCGGAACGATTCGACTCGTATTACCATTCGCGAGAGCGAACGAAAGGGAACCCAATGAAGAAGATTTTGTTGATGGTCGCAGCTGGATTGATGTTGTTGGCGCCGGTTGCATCTTTCGCGCAGGATTCCGGCAAGCCCGACCGCGCGGAAATGGTTCGACGGATTCAGGCCGCGTGCGTGGGAAAAAACGAAGGTGCGCAATGCAACTTCACTCGGGGCAACGGCGATACGGCCAACGGCACTTGCATGAACCGCGCGGTGCGCAAGGAAGACGTCCTCTTCTGCATCACGCCGCAAATGATGAAGCGGATGAACGAGGGTGGCGGCGGCAATCAATAATCGCTCAGCAGTTACTCGATGAGCAGCACGTGAATCGCGAGAGCGACGCCGGCCGCGCCGAGCAGGGCGGCAAGCACAATAGCCAGCACGGAAGGATTGCGAAAACTGTCAGTGCCACGCTTTAGCTCGCGAATCACGTAGAAGTGACGCCAGGTGGCGGCGCCGAGGAGCGTGACGCCGCCGGCGATCATGAGCACTCCTACCCACGGCGAATATTGGCTCGCACGGATGAAGGCCGTGCCCTGGGTGGCGGCGAGCTCGCGCAGGAAGAGACCGAATCGGGCGACCACGAAGCCGAATCCCATCAGTGCAAGGCTGGTCCGAATCCAGGATAGATAGGTGCGTTCTGCGGCGAAGTAGATTCGCGGGTCGTCGTAGCGCTCGTCGGCCATCGTGATCGGTGAGAATACCAATATTTAACGCCCTCTCCGTGGCCCTGGATTAAGAGAGGGGACAGAGAACGTGCGGGCGGTCTGATCGCTACGCGCGAATTTCAGCTCAGCGGCCGCCGCGATTCATCGCGGCCAGTGCCTCGGCCATCTCGGCGAGGGCCTTTTTGACTGACGGCCGCGTCTGCACGTGGTTCCACCATTTCGTGAGCTTGGGGCGCCCTTCGAGCGGCGGCTTGGCGCCAAACATTCCGAGCAGGTTCGTCGCGAAGAACATCGTGGGCGCGAGCGCGCAGTCGGCGAGCGAGAAATCGCCGCAGGCGAAGCCGCCATCGAGCAGCATCTTCTCGAGCTGATCGAGCCGGCCGTTGAGCTCAGTCAATTTCTCGTTAACCGCCTTGTCGTCGCGGGTCTTGGGATTCATCTGGCCGAAGAGCGCACGCAGCGGAGGCTCGAGGTAGAGGTCGTGGAAGCGCGTCGCGACGCGCACCTTGGCGCGATCTTCGGGCGACTTCGGCAGCAGCGGCGGCGTGGGGAACTTCTCCTCGAGATATTCATTGATGACCTCGGACTCGGGAATCACGAGGCCGTCGACTTCGAGCGCGGGCGTTTTGCCCAGCGGATTGACCTTCGCATACTCGGCCGAATGCAGATCGCCGCCCGGGATCGCTGCCATTTCGACATTGATGCCTTTATCGTAAATCGCGATACGGCACTTGGTCGCGAAGTTGGACAAATTCATATTGTAAAGTTTCATCGCTGGGCTCCTTTTGTCGGTCGCAGCTCCGCTTATCGCAGAGCGCCCGCCTTTATCGCAACTCCGAATTGTGACGCGGGAGGCTCAAGTGCCACCTTCGGTCTGCTTGAAAACGAACGTGATCGACTCAGCAAAGTCTTCCGGATACTGGAGCTCGGGATACAATCCCGAGGTCTTGAACTTCACCATCGCCGAGCCGGGCAGGGCGGCATTGAGCGCCGCTCCCTCGGCGTAGCCGAAGTACGGGTTCTTTCCGCACGCGATGATGATCGTCAGCGTGTTGAAGATCTGGCCAATCTTGGAACGGATATGCGCTTCGTCGGTCGGCACCGAGTTCAGCATGTCGGTCTGCGCCTGCAGGTCCCCCGCGTACTCCTCCATCATCCGTTCGTAGATGAAGTCAGGCATCGTGGGCAGGCCGAAGAAGCTCGCCTCGACCTGCTCGCGCATCGAATTGACGTCGCTCGGAATCAGCTTGCGCATCCGATCGGCGCCGCGCTTGCCGATTAGTCCGCCGCCGACCAGGATCAGCCTCTCCACTTTGTCGGGATGCTCAACGGCATAGTACAGCGCGACATCCGCGCCGAGGTTGTCGCCTACGATGTTCACGTGATCGAGCTTGAGCTTGTCGATGAGGTCGCCGACAGCCGCCGCTTGGTACGCGATCGTATAGTCGACCTGCTTATGCTCCGACGAGGCGAAGCCCATGAGGTTCGGCGCGATTACTTTGTAGTGCGCCTCGGCCACCAGCGGCATCACGTCGCGCCATACCAGCGCGGCATTGGGACCGAGGCCGTGGATCATGATGACGGGATCCATCCCGGAGTATCCGCCGGTGATCATGTAGGTCATGAGGCCGTTGTTCACGGCCATATCGTTCTGCGTGACTCCTGCCCATCCGAGCTGCGCGAGCTGGATCTCGCGGAGCATCGCGACCGGCTTCAGATAGAACGCCGCCGCGAGCACGCCAAGGATCAAAGCCGCGAGCGGTCCGGCAATGTTGATCCACGCATGGCGGCGCACCTGCTCTGATATCAGTTCGCCGCGCACCTCGGCTTCTGAAGGTTTCCTCAAGGGTTCAGCCACGATTGTAACTCCGCGCGGATGCTTTGGACGTCGCCACCGATACTGATTCTAGCGCGATGGACAACGCTATTCGCAATCGCATCTTAATGCGGCGCGACAAGCGAAGATCCAGCGTCTGGCGCGGGCGCCGCAGTTGAACTTGCTGCTGCCGGAGAAGATGAAGTCGCGGCGCCGTCGGAGGATGCCGCAACGGTCTTATGATGATGCTTCTTATGGTGCGTCGCGGCGGCGGCGCGCTCGGCGTTTATCTGATCGATATGATCCGAGACGCGATTGATCTCCCGGGTCGCATCCTGAACGGCCTTGGTCGCGTTATCGGCCGCCACGGTCGCAGCTTGCGCGGCTTTCATTGCCGCATCCGCCGCAGCTTCGGCGCGTTCCGCGGATTGCTCGGCCTGCTTGGCCGCGGCTTCGGCCTGCTCGGCCTGAATCTGCTGACGCGACGGCCCGCACGCCGCGAGCGTTAAGGTGAAGGCGCACGCGGCACTGAGCGCAGCCAGCCTTCGCGCGTATGATGGCATCGGCTCCATCTCCTGAAATGATTGGCGTGTTCTATCAAACGAAAGGCCGGAGGGCGCAATCCCTCCGGCCGTTGTAATGAGCGATCTGATCAGCGCGGCGCGAATGCTTCGACGGTCTTGAGATTGGGCAGGATCGGATTGTCCGCGCGAATCGGCAGGATACAGACGTGAGTCGCGCCGGCCTTGAGCTGTGCATCGATACGGTCGCGAATCTTGTCCTCGCTGCCCCACGCCACGATCGCATCGACAAGACGATCGCTGCATCCGTTTTCAAATTCGGAATCGGCCCAGCCGAGGTTCTTGAGGTTGTTGGTGTAGTTCGGCAGACGCGGCACGTAAGTCTTCATGTAGGTGCGAGCGGCGGCGCGAGCCTTGGCCGCATCGGTCTCGAGGATCACGGCCTGCGCGGCGCAAATCCACGGCTTGGGCCCGATCTGTTCCCGCACTTTCGCCGTATGCTCCGGCGGCACGAAATAGGTATGCGTGCCCTGCGTCTCGGCGGCGGCGAGCGCCAGCATCTTCGGATGCAGCGCCGCGATCACCAGGGGAACGGGATCCTTTGCCTTGGGCGCCTGGTAGGCCTGCGGCACGGTGTAGAGCGCACCCTTCAGCTTCGGCAGATACTCCTTCATGTAGCTGTAAGGCTTGTCGTAGCTGTGGCCGCGCAGGTTCGACACGATCGGCTTGTGGCTCACGCCGATACCGAGCAGGAAGCGGCCGCCCGATTGCTCCGCGATCGTGTTCGACGCCGAAGCCATCGTGATTGCGTCGCGCGCCCAGATATTCGCGATACCGGTCGCGATATTGAGGCGCTCGGTATGCGCAAAGATATTGGCGGCGTGTGCAAACGGCTCGCGTCCCACGGCCTCGGGGATCCAAAGCGTGTTGTAGCCCGCCTTCTCGACCTTTTGCGCGAACTCGATCGACTCAGGAGCCTTCATCGCATCGAGAAAAAACCATATGCCGACTTTTCCGATTTCCATGGCCTCACAACTAACCCGCCTGCAAACCGGGGACAAGTGAAACGCGAGTCGCCCGCGGTTTTCAATCGCAACCGGGTCGCGATAGATTGGCCGCAAAATTCCGCATCCGATTCAGAGGCGTCGTATGAAATTCGGACTGATGTTCGTCAACTCCGGACCGTTCTCCAATCCCGAACTGCTCGCGCATCTGGCGCAGACCGCCGAGCGATGCGGCTTCGAGTCGATGTGGACGGTAGAGCACGTCGTCGTGCCTGAGAACTACCAATCGAAATATCCGTACTCGCCTACTGGCAAGATGCCTGGCGGCGAGGACACGCCGATTCCCGATCCGCTGCTGCCGCTCGCCTTCGTCGCCGCGATGACCAAGACCATCCGCCTCGGCACGGGCGTGATAATCCTGCCGCAGCGCAACCCACTCTATCTCGCCAAGGAATCGGCGACGCTCGACGTGCTGTCGCACGGGCGCTTCATGCTCGGCATCGGCAGCGGATGGCTCGAAGAAGAGTTCAAGTCGCTAGGCCTCGATTTCCATCAGCGTGGCAAGCGAACCGACGAGGCGATCGAGGCGATGCGCTCACTGTGGCGCGAGCCGGTCGCGAACTATCACGGCAAGCATTTCAATTTCGGCCCGGTGAAGAGCAATCCCAAGCCGGTGCAGAAGGGTGGAGTGCCGATTCACGTCGGCGGTCATTCAGCCGCGGCAGCGCGTCGCGCGGGCCGCTATGGCGACGGCTTCTTTCCGGCGCTCGGCGATCCCGCGCAGTTGAAGGAGATCATCGGCCTGATGCGCACCGAGGCGCAGAAAGCGGGACGCAATCCAGACGTGATCGAGCTCTCATGCATGGGCTCGCGCAAACTCGAGCAGCTCAAGGCAGTGCAGGACGTTGGAGTATCGCGCGTCGTGATGGCGCCGCCGGCATTCGACGCCGAAGGCATCACCAAGGGCCTGGAAAAGCTCGGCGACGAGGTCCTCGCGAAGATGCAGTAGGCAATCGGATCACGATCGAATATGGGGCGCAGTTAGCACTAGTCGCCGTTGTTGCTCTTTTTGACTGCGTATCCAGTCCCAGCTCCGGCCAGGCCGCCCGCCACGGCGCCAATCAGCGGATGACCGAAAGCTGCGCCTACGAGTGCGCCGCCGCCAGCGCCTCCGACTCCGCCGATCGCGGTGGATTCGCCGGTTGTGGTCTTGTCCGAGCTGCCCGCCAGCGCGCCAACGCCAGCGCCGGTGGCGCCGCCCAACATCAGGGCACATCCTGACCCAAACACGAGGGCTGCCGAGATGAGCAAAGCAGCAGCGAAATTATTGAGCTTCTTCGCCATGCCCATAGCATGAGCCAGTTCGGTGCCATGGCGATGAGGAGCGATAATCTTAGTTTGCCTTACTAAGCGCGCCGCAGACGCCGAATGGATTAGATCCTGGGTTGTAAAAACTTCATCTTACTCGTCCGGGAAGGTCGGCCTGAATTTTCCGGCTCTGAAATACCTCCCCGCCTGATCGTGGGGAGGGATTTTCGGAGTTGTTGTCTCAGCGGTTGCATTACTCCATATATGGAGTAATGCTTCACATATGGAGATCCGATGCGAGCGGACCGCGCGCTAGAGTCTGCGCCTGAACTCGTGCCGCGCGATCGGCAGGATCCCGAGGTGCGGCGGCGATTGTCCGGGCCGGCGATTCGCGCATTTTTTAGTATCAGTGCGACGTGGGGGATTAGCGTCGTGCAGCAGCGGGCGTTGCTGGGATGGCCCGCGCCTTCGACCTATCACAAGTACAAGGCGGGCAGCGTCGGGACGCTGCCTTATGACATGCTGCAGCGCGTGTCGCTCATCGTGGGAATCTACAAGGCGCTGCATATCCTCTACCCTCAGGCCGAGCTTGCTGATCAGTGGGTAAAGCTGCGCAACAGCAATCCAATCTTCGGCGGCAAGGCGCCGATTGATCTCATGAGCGACGGCGGCATCGACGGACTCTATCGCGTGCGCCGACTGCTCGACGCACGGCGCGGCGGATGGAACTGACTCCGCCCGAGACTCACCTCGCACAGCGGGGCACAGCGCGCCTCATTCCCGCGCGCTATCCGTCAGTGGGGATTCTCGACCAGATCGCCGCGCCCGCTGATCTCGAGGCGATCTTCGAGCTTGAAGGATGGACCAACGATCGCATCAACAACGAGCTCGGCGTCATCCATACAATCCCGCGCGATGAATGGGTCGTCGGCGCGGCGATGGCGACCATTGTCATGGCGGCCTATTGCCATCCGCGTCCCGGCGGCGGCCGCTTCAATGACGAATCGCGCGGCGCATGGTACGCGGCATTCAGCCTGAAAACGGCGCACGCCGAAGCCGTTCATACGCGCACGCGCGAGCTCGAAGAGATCGGTGGGTGGTTCGAGACGACGATGCAGATGGCGGCGTATCTTGCCGACTTCAACACAAAGTTTCATGACCTGCGCGGCAAGCGCTTCGTGAGATATCTGGATCCCGCCGACTACTCGGCATCACAACGTCTCGCGCGGCAACTGCGCGATGCGGGCGCGAACGGAGTCGTCTATCCAAGCGTCCGCGATCGCAGCGGCATGTGCCTCGCATGCTTTCGGCCGCCGCTCGTGCGCAATGTGCGGCAGGGCGCGTTGTACGAGTACCGATGGACGGGAACGCGAGAGCCTGCGATTCGAAAACTTTGACTTTACGCCGCGTGTGATTCGGAGAGCCGCCGGACCGCATCGACCAGCGAGCGTTCCGCACCGCCGTATTCCTTCCACGCCTTGCTCCTGGCGAGGAGCGCCGGCGCAGTGCGCACCGTGAAGCGGGCGGGATCGAGCCCGGCTTTCACCTGCGACCAATCCAGCGGCATCGAGACACGAGCGCCTTCGCGCGCGCGCGGCGAGAGCACCGCGACCGCGGTTGAGAGGCGATCGTTGCGCAGGTAGTCGAGGAAGATCTTTCCGCTGCGCGCCTTCTTGGCCATCGTCGTGAGATAGCGCTCAGGATTGTCAGCCGCCATCTGCTGCGCGACTTCATGCGCAAACTGTTTGACGATTGGCCATTGGAGGCGCGCGCCCTTCGGCTGCGCGAGAGGCGTAACGACGTGCAGGCCCTTGCCGCCGGTGGTTTTACAGAAGCTCACGAGTCCGAGATGCGTCAGGCGATCGCGCAACTCGCGCGCGCCTTCGATCACGACGTCGAAATCGACGTCGGGCGCGGGATCGAAATCGAAAACGAGACGCCCTGGCACCTCGGGCTCATCGGGCATGCAGTTCCACGGATGGATCTCGAGGCCCGCGATCTGCGCGACAGCGATCAAAGCTTCGTGGCTGTCGATTTGCAGGTACGGTTCGTGATCGCCGGGCACTTTCACGAGCTTCAAGAGCTTCGACATCCCCTTGAGCCCGTGGCGCTGGAAAAAAAGCTCGTGGCCGATTCCGTCGGGGGCGCGCACGATCGAGCTCGGCCGCCCGCGGATATAGTCGATGATAAATGGGCCGACGGCCTCGTAGTATTGCGCGAGGTCGAGCTTGGTGACGGGCTTGCCATCGCCGGCGTCGGGCCACATCGCCTTGTCCGGATGTGAAATGACGGTTCCCATAACCATCGCATTGCCTCCGGTCTTGAGCGCGGGCGCAACGACGACATTGCGGCGGACCTTCAGCGGCACGGTTTCCTCCTGCAGGGCCTCCTCCTTCTCGAATTTGGCCACGGGCTCCGGGCGCTCCACCACAACCTCGCTCGCGGGCTTGTCGTCGCGCAGCCCCTTGAATGAAGACTGTCGCACGAGATTGTCCGTCGTCCATCCGCCGAATTCGATCTCGGCGACGAGCTCGGGCTTGATCCAATGCACGCCGACCTCTTTGCGCGGCGCGGTGTCGCCCGCGAACGGATTTTCGTCGGATTCGAGCGCCTCCAGCCGCGGCAGGATCCGATCGACGACGTCGGCGCCGAATCCGGTCCCGACACGGCCCGCGTAAACAAGCTGTTTATCGCGATAGACGCCCGCTAACAGCGAGCGAAAACGCTTGCCCTCGCTGGTCCATCCGCCGATCACGACTTCCTGCCCATTGCGGCACTTGGTCTTGGCCCATTCGCGGCGCCCGGGACGATAAGTTCCCTCGAGATGCTTCGAAACGATGCCTTCGAGCGACATCCGCCGCGCCGATTCGAGCACCGATTCGCCCGGCACGTCGAAATGTTCGACGTAGCGGATACGCGAATCGACAGCATGGCTCTCGAGCAACTCTTTCAGGCGCGATTTGCGCTCGCGCAGCGGCCTTTCAAGCAGGCTCGCGCCGTCGATAAACAGCAGGTCGAAGGCGAAACAAATCAGCTTGTCAGTTTTGCCCTCCGAGAGCGCCACCTGGAGCGCGCCGAAGCTGGGCGCGCCTTTATCGTCAAGCGCAACTACTTCGCCATCGATAATCGCGTCGGGAAGTTTCGCCGCCGCGCGCGCGATCGCGCCGAACTTGCCGGTCCAGTCAAGCCCCTTGCGCGTGCGCATCTCCACCCGGCCGTCATCCACGCGAACCTGGATGCGATAGCCATCGAACTTGATCTCGTGCACCCATCCGCTGCCCGGCGGACGATCCACGTCGCGGCAAAGTTGGGGCTCGATAAACGCCGGCATCGTCGCCCGATGCTTTGCCGGTTTGCGAATAGGCGCTGGCTTCGGCGCCTGCGCGGCGCTCATGACCCCGGCATCGCGAAGCTCGGCGGCGCTGCCACGATTGGAATGCCATACGGCATCCGGGGCCGCGGCCTTCTTGCGTGTGAGCATGAATGGCTCAGGCCCGCGGCCCTTGCCTTCGGCGATTTGCGCCATCGCGCGGCCGGAAGCGACCGAGCGATCCTCGGCAAGGATCGCGTCGCCAAAGCCGTCTTTTGAGAACTGATCGCGATGCTTGATCAACAGCCAGTTATTCTTCTTGTCGCCGTGCCGGCGGCCCTTGATTCGCACCAGCACGAAGCCGCCATGTAGACGCTCGCCTTCGAGCACGAACTTGAGCTCGCCACTTTTGATGGCAGCCTCGGGGTCGTCATCCTCGGGCATCCAGTAGCCGCGATCCCATAGCTGCACCGTGCCGCCGCCGTACTGACCCTTCGGGATCGTGCCTTCGAAGTCGCCGTAGTCGAGCGGATGATCTTCGACCTCGACCGCCAGGCGCTTGTCGTGCGGGTCGAGTGATGGGCCGCGCGTGACGGCCCACGATTTGAAAACGCCGTCGAGCTCGAGACGAAAATCGTAGTGGAGCCGCGTCGCTCTGTGCTTCTGGATGACAAACCGCCGCACTTCGGATGGCGCGACGCGAGTCTCGCCACTCGGCTCAGCGGTCTTGGTGAAATCGCGCTTGGCGCGATAGCTGGAGAGCTTAGGTTCCGCAGCCACGAGGTCACCTTTCCCGACGATCTTTGCATAACCGCATCGCGAAGGTGAGTTCAAAAATCAACCGAGAATCACCTGAAATCCCTCGCCCGTTATACGGGAGAGGGGTTTCAGAGATTTACGCGCCGGCTGCTGCCAGGCGGTCCGATGCGCGAGCGTTTCCGAGGAAGCGTTCGCCGAGCGCGGCGTTCGCTTCTTCCATCACCTCGCGCACGATCTGGCCTGCGGACTTCACTGAATTAATCAGGCCTGCGCTTTGGCCGCAGGCGAGGCCGCCGTCGTCGATCTTGCCTTCGTAGCGCGCTTTCTCGGCGAGCGGGAATCCGATCTTCATCGATTGCAGCGGGAAGGGCTGAATCTCGGCCTCGCGGCCCACCCATGAGTCGGTGAACTTGTTGCGCACGAGGCGGCATGGCTTGCCGCTGTGACATTTTGTGATCGTTGTGCCTTCCTCGTCGATCTCGACGATCTTGTTCTTGTAGTTGGGATGCGCGAACGCCTCGACCGTGGCGATGAAGCGTGTGCCCATCCATACGCCTTGCGCACCCAGCGCGAGCGCCGCGAGCAGCCCGCGGCCGTCGGCGATGCCGCCTGCGGCGAGCACGGGGACGCGGACCGCGTCGACGATTTGCGGCACCAGCGTCATCGTGCCGATGCGTCCGGTGTGCCCGCCCGCTTCATGTCCCTGCGCGAGAATCACATCGATGCCCGAGGCCTCGAGCCGCCGCGCCTGCTTGACGTTGCCGCACAGCGACATCACGACCACGCCCGCCTTGTGTGCGCGCTCGATGATGCCGGCGGGATTGCCCAGGCCCGAGACGATCACGGGCACGCTCTCCTCGAAGGTTACATCGATCAACTGTTGGACATTCGAGGCGTACTTGACGACGGTGCTGTCGGTCTTGTCGGCTTTGACCTCGGCAAAAAGAATATCGACCCCGAAGGGGCGTGCGGTGAGGTCGCGGCACCTTCTGATTTGCTCTTTTAATTCACGCGCGCTCATCGAGGCCGACCCGATGCATCCGAGGCCGCCCGCGTTCGAGACCGCCGCGGCGAGTTCAGCATGCGCGACAAATCCCATCCCGGCCTGAAAAACCGGGTATTTGATGCCCAGGCGCGCACAAATTGGCGTCGAAAAGATCGGATTGTAACCCATAAGTCTTCCTCATTTTGGTGCCGACACGGTGTCGAAATCCTGAGCGACAAAATGCACTTGGCCTATCTGTTGTCAAGCTGACCAAAATTAATTGATCGATCGTTCAATAGTTGCCCGCCCTCGCACCGCGCGCTAAGAAGATGGAGTCGTCGCGAATATCAGGTGCAGTTAACGGCGCGCGGTTATGCCGGGTAAGGGACGACGTTGGCCGGTAACGAATAGCGCGCGATTCTCCATCGAGCCGCTGCTTGAAGATGTGGGGACGACGGGGCAGGCAGGGCGAACGCTGACAGCGGGCTGATGGGCTGATGAAAAGAGCCAATGCGCATGGCGCAAGTTGTTATGGGCGCTTTTCGATACGCTAGCCCAGAGGCACCGAGCCTCGCGTGGCAGCTAAATCGCTGTACAGCGCCGCCGATGCCTAACCGAGCCGCGGCGCACTATCATTCTTCTTTACCTCCCTCCGTTTCGTCACTCTCAGAATCAATCACCAATACTTTTTCACGGCTCTCAACGAATTCCAGGCTCTCCGCCGCGTGCTTGGGGACCGGCACGCTCGGCGGCCACGATTTTGAGGACTGGGGAGGATAACCACGTGCGACACGGACCGATGGTTCATCGCCGCGCTCACGTATCGCGCTTTGCCCATGGCGCACCGTCGCCACTCGAGCGGCTTCAGTCGCTCGCCGTCTTCGGGGGAGGACGGAATCTTGGGCGGCGCGCGCGGCCAATGGTCGATGCCGAAATCGAAACGCACCGGCTACAGTTGGGGAGCCGGCTGCCAATCAATCTTAAACATTTCCTGGCCGAGCAGCTTGGCGCCTCGATGCGGATCGAGGACGACTCGATCGTCGCGCTCGAGCCGCGCTCGGGCGAAGTCCTGATGCGCGAGCTGGCGCGTGCGATCCGGCGTTTCTCAGCCGAGCGCGCTCGCGAGGCGTGGGCCGAGTGCGCGATTGGCATGGATCGCCTCGAGCGCGAATTCTTCGCCGAGCCCGTCGATGTGCGAGGTCCGGTGGTGCTGTGCCTCCGATGCAGTTGCGTGGGTACGGGACCAATGGATCAGCATTGCGGCGCGCGATGCCTCGCGGTTGACCTTGGCACCGAGGCGCGTGCGCAATACCTCGAAGGCAAGCTCCAGGGCACGAACCTGACTTCGGATGCGTTGCATCGCGCGGTCGAGAATTTCCGTTACGCGCGGGCGGCGGCGTCAGAGCAGCATTACGATCTCGATTGCTACGTGGCGGGCGGGCAGGTGATCTTCAGCTGGCGGCCGTTGCCGGCGAATCTGGAACCGCAGGCCTAGCCGACCGAATCGACGAAAAAACAGCGGGCGCCGGAGGAATCCAGCGCCCGTTGCGTTTTTATGGGATCGAGCGGACGGACTACATCGAGGAGGCGCGGCGGCGACGCTGCTCTTTGCGACGGCGGCGTTGAGCCTCGGAGCGCTTGCGCTTGCGGCGCACGCTGGGCTTCTCGTAAAAAGCCCGCTTCTTCATTTCTTTGAACACTCCCTCCTTCGCAAGCTTGCGCTTGAGAACCCGCATCGCCTGATCAAGGGAGCCTTCAACGCGAATTTCCATAGTCCTCCGTCCGTCCGCTGGTTAGCCTACCGACATTAGGTCCGGCGAGGGCGAGAGTCAACCTGCCAAAGGGGGGTAAACCTCCAAGTTCGACTTGAGCGGCCTCTTTGAAAATGCCGGATCGTCTAGACTGATTTCGGCCACCCCGGGCACAATCGCAATTCCCGAATAATCTGACTTGTCACAAAGAACGGATCGAATGGATTTGATACGCCGGTCCTCTCCGAGAAGTCCAACACTACGTTGCCGGATGATGCCGTCTCTTGAAAAGCGACCTCGAATAGATGGCTACATCGCGCGCAGTCGTGCATGTGCTCCGCAGCTGCGACCTGCGCCTTTAGAGCTATTTTGGTTGCGAACGCGGCGTAGTGAGTGTTCATGCTTCGGATGGTTTGTTCATTTCGTTCAACGCGAATTCGAGTATGGCACGCAAATCATGCGACCATTTTTGGACGGCTTGGGCACCAAGATTTGAGTCGCATACTTTTCCACTAGCAGGCGGGCGGCTTTGCGTCCAAACAAGAACCCCTCTTGCCGAGCGGGATTGGCTTGGATAGCGTGCGAGCGTCTTGTCTATGAGCAAATCATCGATTGTTGCTGGCGTTTTCGGTCTTGGATTGATCGCGCTTCTCGCGGCGGATGCGCGCGCGGCGGGACCCGCGCGGATCAATGTCTACGTCGATTGCCATTGCGAGGATGCCGTCGGGCAGAAGTTCTGCGCCGCTTTCAAGGACGACGTTGATCATTCCGACGACTATCGGCTAGTCGTAAACACCTCGACTGGCGATGGGGTCGGCGTGCACTTCGCGAGCGTCGATATGTTCAAGGGCATCCAGGAGGATCTCGCGGGTCACATGTCCGCGGTCTCCGTCGCCTTCACGATTTACTCGGATCGCCTGCCGGGTGAGATCTTCGCCGACACGACGGTGTTTCGCGTCGGCCAGGACAAGAGCGGTGATATGTCGAACAAAATCCTCGACGCCGTCGGGCAGATCGTGAAGCTCAACCAGAACGTGTTCAAGAATCTCGAGGCAACGCCCGCCGCGAAGCCGTCGCCGGCGATGACCAAGTCGCCCGAGTCCGAGCCCTAAGCCTCAGGAACCCTTGGCCTGATCGTAATACTCTTCGAGCAGATACTTGACGTCAGGACGGCCGAGGACCTCGACGAAGCAAATTTCCTCCGCCGCGTTGAGATCGATGATGAGCTGGCCTTCCATCGATTGCAGCTCGACATAGCCCGCAACCTTGACCTCGGGTGCGGTCGCGAAGCTCGCGCAATTATCCTCGCCGCAGTCACATATCGATTCGATGCGCAGCGCGCGAAGCTTTCCTTCGAGCGGATCGGCGCCTTGCTGCTTGGCAAGGTAAACGATTTCCTCGAGCAGGTCGGGCAATACTTCACTGAGCATTGGCGCAGCCATCGACGAATCAGCCTATCGGAAACGGTTCGCGGGTCAAGAACGAGCCGCGACGGGCGACACGTCTCCGTGCAACAAATCGTGGATTGAGATTGGCCGAATTTCGCGCTAGCTTTCGCGCCCATGAGGTATACGAAAATAACACTCTGTATGGTCGTCGCGGCGGCGGCGATTGCGATGCTCTGCCGCGCGAGTGCACATGCGGGCGGATTCTCCAACCGCAGCATCAAGGGCTCATACGCGAGCACGTTTCAGGGTTCGGTAATCGATGGAACCTCGCTGCTGCCGATCAACGGTACGGCCGTTATCACCGCTGACGGTAAAGGCAATATCTCGGGTCACGAATCTTTCGTGTTCAACGGCACGATCTGCACCAACGTCAGCTCGAAGGGTATTTATAGGGTCAACGCGGACGGCAGCGGCACCGCATCGTTTGTGTTCACCGGGTCGTCGCTGGCGTGCTCGGGGACCTACACGCAGAGTCTCGCGACAGCTGAGTCGGGCGCGATCGTCGTGCTCAACAATACCAACGCCGACAATCAAATAAGCGAGATCTGGCGTCAGCAGAATTCGTCGCCGTTCTAGGTCAGACGCCGCGAGTGTCGGGGGGCCATATGTGCTTGTGCATCTGGAGTTGGATGCGCGCGGGCAGGCGGTCTTCGAGCATCCACTCGGTCAGCATCCGCGGCTCGATGAGGCCGAATGCGGGGCTCAGCAGGATCGCGCCGACACGCGCTGCCAGCATGTGCTCGGCGATCACCCCGCGTGTCCATTCGTAGTCCTCGCGTCCCGCGATCACGAATTTGACTTCGTCGCTCAGCGTCAGATGCTTCAGGTTGCTCCACAGGTTGCGCGATGACTCGCCGCTCAGCGGGCACTTCAAATCCATGATCTTGATCACGCGCGGATCGACGCGGCTCACGTCGCTCGCGCCCGACGTCTCGAGCATCACGGTCATGCCGCGCGCGAGCATCGCGTCCATCAGCGGATAGACGCCTTCCTGGAGCAGCGGCTCACCGCCGGTTATCTCGACGAGATCGCATTGATACGCTCGCACCGCATCGAGGATTTCCTCCAGCGCCATGCGGCGGCCTTCGTAGAACGCGTACTCGGTGTCGCACCACTTGCAGCGCAGGTTGCATCCCGTGAGGCGCACGAACACGCACGCCCGTCCGGCGTAGGTCGATTCGCCCTGGACGCTGTAGAAGATCTCGTTGATTTGAAGCCCGGAAGCCATCTCAACCAAATTGGCGGCGCGCCGCCTCGCGCGTTTCCTCGATCACGGTGCGCAGCGCCACCTTGTGCTCGACGGCCGCGCGGCGGCAGTCGTCGTATTCGGGCGAGACCGTGATCGGCGCATGATGATCATGGCCAGAAATCTTGACGCGAATCTTCCCCCACGGCGTTTCGACTTCACGGATCTCGCGATTCAGTTTGAGCCGCGACACCGAGTGAAACCTGAGGCCGATCGTCGAGGTTTCCTCGAAGATAACGCGCGCCATCTCGTCGCGATGCGCCGCCGGTCCGAGCACGCCGAGGATGATCGCCGGGCGGCCCTTCTTCATCATCGTCGGCGTGAGCGTCACGTCGCGCGCGCCCGCGGCAAACAGCCGCTCCATCACATGGTCGTATATCTGTGGGCTCAGATCGTCGATATTGGCGGCGATCTCGATTAGCTCGTCGCTCGCAAGCGAGCCGCGCTCGCGCCCGATCATCATGCGCAACACGTTGGGACGATCCTCGAGCTCGCGCGAGCCCGCGCCGTAGCCGATTTTCTCGATGTCGAAGGTGATCGGAATCTCAGCCGGACGCGCGAGCGCACGGATAACCGCGGCTCCCGTCGGCGTCACCATCTCGGCCGCACCGTCGCCCAGCTTCACCGGAAATCCTGCCAGCAACTCGGCCGTCGCCGGAGCCGGCACCGGAATGATGCCGTGTTGCGAGCGCGCAAACCCGCGGCCCATCGGCAGTGGCGACACCATCACCTCGCCGACGCCGAGGTTTTCGAGTCCCCACGCGGTCGCGACTATATCGACGATCGAATCCACCGCGCCGACTTCGTGGAAGTGCACATGGTCAGGCGTCGTGTTGTGAATCTTGGCTTCGGCCTCGCCGAGCACTTCAAAGATCGCGATCGAGCGGCGGCGGGTCGAGTCGGGCAGCTTTGCCGCCTCAATCATCTTGCGGATCTCGCCAAGATGCCGTTCCGGCTGCGCCTCGCTCACATCGACATCGAACTTGACTGCCGATATTCCGCTGAGGACCTTGCGGCGCGTTGCGATGCGGTAGCCTCCGACCGGCAGCGTGGCGAGTACCTCGCGCAGCTCTTCGAGATCGGCGCCGCAATCGAGGATCGCGCCGACCAGCATGTCGCCGCTCAGACCGGAGAAAGCATCAAGGTAAGCAGTCTTCATGGGCTCTAACCTTTACATGGTAGCAGGCCGCCGATATGATCGAAAACTCGGCTCTCGTCCGGCGATAAACCTATGAGGCAGAGGGAGCTCAAGCTCTTCCGCAAAATTCTCGAAGAACGTAAGCGCGAAATCCTCGAAGAAGCCGGCCGCACCGTCGACACGATGAACGGCGTCGAGGAAAGCTTCGCCGATCCGACCGATCGCGCCGCGCTCGAATCGGATCGCAACTTCCTGCTGCGCATGCGCGATCGCGAGCGCAAGCTGCTCGGCAAAATCGACGAGGCTTTCGAGCGTCTCGAAGAAGGCTCCTACGGCAAATGCGAGGAGTGCGGCAACGAGATCGGCATCGAGCGGCTGAAGGCGCGCCCGGTCACAACGCTCTGCATCTCCTGCAAATCGGCGCAGGAAGCTCGCGAGCAGAAGACCTGAAACCCGGCTAGAATTATTTCATGAGAGTCAGGAAGGCAGTGATCCTGGCGGCCGGGATGGGCACCCGGATGCTTCCCGCATCCAAGGTAATCCCCAAGGAAATCCTGCCGGTAATAGATACGCCGGCAATCCAGGTCGTCGTCGAAGAGGCGGTCGCGTCGGGAATCGAGGAAGTCGTCATCGTGACGAGCCCGGGCAAGACGCTGGTGCTCGAGCAGTTCGAGGTCAACAAGGAACTCGAGCGCAATCTCGAATCCAAGGGCAAGACGGATATCCTGACGATGCTGCGGCGCAGCAATCATCCGGTGAAGATCACGGCGGCCGAGCAGGCCGAGCCTCTGGGCCTCGGGCATGCCGTCCTGCAGGCGCGCAAGGCCGTGGGGGATGAACCGTTCGCCGCGATGCTCCCCGACGATATCTTCGACTGCCCGCGGCCATGCCTGCGGCAGCTCCTCGATGCGGCCGAGAAGACAGATTCGCCGGTCGTGGCGCTGCTCAAGGTGGCGCGCAGCGAGATATCGAAATACGGCATCGTCGATGCGAAAGCCGCGGGCGAGCGCCTCTTCGAGTTGCGCGGGATGGTCGAGAAACCCGCGCCGGAGAAGGCCCCGAGCGATTTCGCGATCATGGGACGATACGTGCTGACGCCCGATATCTGGGATCTGCTCGCCAACGGCAAGCCGGGCGCGGGCGGCGAGATCCAGCTCACGGATGCGTTGATGGCGCTCTCGCAGAAGCGCAAGCTCTACGGCTACGAGTTCGAGGGCATCCGCTATGACCTCGGCGATCGCGCGGGATTTATCGCGGCGCAGGTCGGATTCGGCTTGAAGCGCCCGGATCTGGCTGATAGGTTGCGCGCTTACTTGCGGTCCGTTATTTCGTCATAATAGCGGGTTCCAGCCACTTCGAGTGGGGCAGTAGCTCAGCTGGGAGAGCACCACGTTCGCAACGTGGGGGTCGAGGGTTCAAATCCCTTCTGCTCCACCATTTTTTCGTTGTAACTCAAAGGGTTTTTCCGATCGTTTGCCCCTAGAAGGGGCAATCTAGGGGCAAACTGTACCGTTTCTTCGCTTCCAGAGTCGATTTTGGAGAGCTCAAATGCGTCCGCCGCGTCAGCGTGAATGAACCTTCCGTAG
>DATJMX010000046.1 GCA_035508495.1 Candidatus Binataceae bacterium | reverse complement strand
AGAGGCGCCCGCGAGCTGCGTACCGCTCGTGGATTTTAGTCTGAATCGTCAGGCTATCTTGATGCCCGCTCGCAAAACAGTCGCCATATAGGCCTTACAAACTCTCTAGCGAACCACTCCAATCACATTGACAGTAGCCATGTAACAGAGAGTGGAGTCCACCCTTCGCGCTGAGGGTGCAGGCTTTGAGCGGAACCCGCTGCAAACCACCCAATTCCAGGAATGGACCAAGGTGCGAAACGTCTTGGCGCACCGCACCGCGCCGCCCAGGAACTATACTGTTTATGCGGGCATCGGGGGACCTCCCGGCACGAAACCCACAGAGACATCCTCTCGCCTTCCGGAGATCGGGACGATTGATGCCCTCACCACACGAACGAGATGGACTTGGCTTATCGAGGAATTGATTGTGTTGCTCGAAGCCGCGGAGAAATTCGCAACTCGGATGATTCCGTAGTGAATTCATCGCTCGCCACTGTGCCCGATTTTGTGCCCCCTCTCGATGTCAATCAGTAGCTGTCAGTAGCACAACGCCCTGCCTTTCGCGGCCATCAAACCCCTTCCGGCAGAGCGTTGAACGCATCTCGCCTGATACTAGTTGATATTGGTAATTTAGCCCTGTCTACAATTAGGAATCCTGTGCTCTATCCATCTGAGCTAAGGGGGCGGCCGGCTGGACTCTGATCGTCTAACGCAACTTGGCCGGCGCCGCAATCCGGCGCCGCTCACCGATCAGTTGCCAAGCATCCTCATCCGGTCGGGATCGAGGAGTACCTTGGTTACGACTCCCATGTTGATGTACCAGCACTCCTGGTCAGTGCCTTCGTGGCCCGGAGTGTACGCTACCGTTGAGTAACCGCTCTGCAGGTCTTCATCGACGAGCGCGGTCTGGAACGAGCGCTTAAAGGGGAAGATCGCAACTCACGCGTCCGGGATCGGATGACCGCGATACGTGCTGAAGGTGGCGATCGTCTTCCAGAGCGTCGTATCGCGATCGTATTGGTCTGAGCCGGTAATGAACCACCCTTCCGAATCCAAATATATGATGCGCTTGGGAATAGTTAGTCCGTCGTTTCCGATTTTCTGCGTCCACGATGCCGGTTTGGCTGTCGCTTCGATGACGTAGAGCTGACGCATCTCCCAGTTCTCGGGGCAGATCGTTCGACTGTTGTCGAACTGGCATGGTTTTGCAGGAATATTCTCGGCGTGCACCGATGCGAGCATCGGCTTGATGCCAAGCAGCCGAGAATTGAAGTCCTCGATTTTCGCGGCGAAACCAAACGTCGAGTCGGCATCGAGATTATTGATGAAGGGTGCAGGTGCAGAGCCCCCTTGACCCGAACCTGAAATTTTCGAAGTGGGAGGTAGAACGTAGGAGAGAACGTTCGCCGCCACGCGATGCACTCTTCGGAGACCCGGCAGATAATCCCATGTATCGTATTCCATCCTCGGGTCGATATAGCGATAGCGAATGAAGCCGAATCCTTCGATCTCGGGCCGGTTCCTCGAACGGATATGCGGCGAAGCGGTAGCGGATCCCGGGGCCAGTTCCCTCGGGATCGGTAGGAATTGGTTTCCTCTCTTCGATCCCAACGTTCCTCAGGCAGCGACGAAGGTGATGTGGAATTTCAGCTACCGACCGGAATACACCGACGACGCTGATCTGCGCGAAGTTGAGATCGCCAGCTTTTCAGCCGCCAGCAACGGGCCTATCGAGCACTTTCGAATCGGCCACGTGTCTTTCTATTTCGATATCGAACGTACCGAGGGCCTGCGACGTAGTTCTGCAATTCGCCATTCCCGGTGAGGCCGACCTGCGGCGAATACTTCTCGGTCGCCTGCTTGTATGGCGGCGGCCATTCGAGGCGTCCCGTCGGCACGATCTTCATCCGCATCCCTTGCTTGACGAGCACATAGTCGCCAGGACTGACGAGATCAGCCACTTGCGATGCGTTGTCAGGAGTGATCACGTCGCCTGGCTTGATGCCGCTCGCTTGTGCAAGGCCGGTAGAGGAGAGACACGAGAAGATTACCAGCAGACCCCACGAGAATCGCACGACGAACTCCCGCCAATTGCACCGATTGTATGTTGTTTATATACAAGCAACGCGATTCAAAGGCAGGCGCCTCTGGCAGTCTGTCGATGGTCTGAATGCGCGGCGGATCCGATAGCCCGATCGGATCCGCCGCAACACTATTTGAGGAATTTTCGTTACGGGGCCGCTCTCACCATCGAGTCGGTCGTGAAGAAGCTCTTATCGACCGCGCCCATGTTGATGTACCAGCATTCGCGCTCCGGCGTGCCGAGGCCCGGCAGATAGCACATTGTCGCGAAGCCCGATTCCACGTCGGTCGAAACCGCGGCGACTTCGAATTCGCGCTTGAATGGATATATAGCAACGCGCGCATCGGCGACCGGACGATCGCGGAATGCCATCCACCAGATGTGGTTGTACCAGAGTTGGCCGCGCTTGTCGTATTCGTCGATGTACGGCTCGTACCATGATTCCGAGTCCATATAGACCACGGTCTTCGATTGTAGTGCGCCGGATATCTTGTCGGGCCGGGGAGTCGCTTCAACGATGTACATGTGGCGCGGCTCCCACACTTCGGGACATGCGCTGGCACCGCCGTCGGTCGCGCATCTGACTTCCGGCGAATGTTCAGCATGGGCAACTCCGAGCATGTCCTTCTCGCCGATGAACTTGTAGTCATATTCCTCGGTCTTGGCGTTGAACCCTGAGTAGTGATCCGGATTCCACGCCGTCGGACCACTCGCAGTGCTGAGGATCGATTCGTTCAGGCGGCGCACGCGGCGCGTGCCCGGCGTCCACGACCAGTCATCGTCACCGCGATTCGGATCGGAGTAGCGAAAGCGGATGAACCCGTCGCCGCGATCGTTTTCCGGAGCGAGCACAGGATACAAACCGAATAGCCAGAGGCGGCCTGTCGTCTTGTAGTCAGGATCGGTCGGCATCGGCTCGACCTCGACGCGTCCTACCAGATCGTAACCGGCATAGTGCCCGATTTGGTAATACTGAATGGGACTGAATGACTTGTTGAGGCCGCCATAGACGCTGTCGCAATCATAGAACCTCAAATCGTAATCATCGGTAAGCAGCGGGCGGAACACGTTGTTCCACATGATCTTGGTCGCGACCTCGGGATCGTTGGGATCGACCAATGGAAACGGCTGCCCGGCCACGTAACCGACGAGACTGCGATTATCCTTGCTGAGGCGGACCTGCGACGAATACTTCTCGGTGGCGTCGCGGTATGGCGGCGGCCAGTCTATTTGTGAAGTCGGCACGATCTTCATCGACATGCCCTGGAGCACTTTGTAGTAAACTCCGGGTGAAACGAGATCACGCACCTTGGCCGCGTTGTCGGCCGTGATCACATCTCCCGGTTTGACCTGCGCACGCACCGTGGATGCAATCGCAAACACGAGCACCGCGGCGAGGAGCGTCGCCGATCGCCTGAAACCGCTGCGAATTTTCGGGACCGTTTCTCGCGATACCATAAGAATCCCTCCGGCGTGAAAAACGCTGCCGGAAAGCAACGCCGATGCCATTCGGCGCACGGCGAGATTCGCCAACGCACACTCAGCGTTTGCGTTCGGCAAGCCGATCGAAAGATTCGCAGGACGCGGACGCTCGCGCCGCGTGCGACTGCAATCGCATTAGCTCCCCTCGAACGCAGACGAAGAAATCGTACTAAATCAAAGGATGCTGCCGAATTTGGAGCATCGCAGAGCGGCGCAGTATTTGTGCTCGCAATTCGCTCATCAGTTGCATTTTGCAACTGAGCAATTGCTCTTAGTAGTAGAGGTCGGGGAATATCAGCGGAGTGCGAGATGCTCGCTGCAAAGCGAGGCGGTGTACCTCTCCCTTGCCCTCTTCTTGGACAAGGAGAAGGGTTCAGAAGATAAGGAATTGGGATCGGGTCTGAGGGACTTTCCTTACCGACGATCTTTGCTTACTCGTCGGTAATGGACGAAGCAATCGCCGGATTGATTTTGTCTGGAACTCAGCCGTTGAGGCGCCAAATCGCGATATTGAGGAAACCCGCGAACGTCGCCCACAACAGATACGGCGTCATCAGCAGGGCCGCGATTCGCGAGGCGCCGAAGAACACCACAGTCGTCGCGAGGATCGAAAGCCACAGGAGCCCGAGCTCGACTGCCGCCGCGCCCGGCATCCGCATCGTGAAGAACACCAGCGGCCACGCGACGTTGAGCCCAAGCTGTACCAGGAACAGGACCAGGGCCGCGCGGCGCGCCTTCGCCTGGCGCGCCACCCATACGCGCCACGCCGCGATCCCCATCATAAGGTAGAGCGCCATCCAGACCGGCCCGAAGATGGCGTTGGGCGGCGCCCACACGGGCTTGTTCAGCGAGGCGTACCATTGATGAAGCCCGGGCGCTGCGAACGAGCCGCCGATCGCGCCCGCGACGAGGCATAGCAGGATGAACCCCGCGAGCCCGAGCCAATAAATTTCAGGGGTGGATTTAGGCGGCCGCTTCGCCGCGGGCCGCTTCGATACCGATATCTGACGCCGGTCCATCGTAGTGCACGCTCACCAACTGATGCCTGACAACCGGGCTTTCGCCGCTTGAGATTCCGAGGCGGCCCGAGCCGCTAATTAATTGTACCCAGCCGCCAAGTTCTCGCCACGGATCGCGAGGCGCAATCGCGATTGCGCTCGTATCGCGGCCTCTTTTCTCGCGGCCGCATCCGTTGGACGATCGTGATATGCGGCCGAGCGCCAGCCGCATCAAGGGGGACTCGTGAACTATCGCATCGGGCGTAAGATCTTCGCCGCCGTCATTTTTATCGCGGCGGCCACTGGACCGATCGCGGCTCAGAACGACTGGCATATCGTCGAGCGTCATACGACGACGCGAAACGACTCCTCAACTACTCCATCTACCGCCATCGGTGCCGAGGGGCTGGTATGCGGCGAGCGCGCTCGCGCCGCGGGGGAGCCCTACGTCTCGATCGTCCAACAAATCAACGAGGCCAGCGGTTCCGGCTTTCCCGTGTACGAAACCATCGGCGAAGCTGGACCGCATGCGGCGACCGGAGGATGCATCTTCTACAATCGCGCCTATCTCGACATGCTGTTGGGGCGATGGATGAATCTCCAGGACGCCGACGCGATTCGCCCGATGCTTTATGCGATCTTCGCGCATGAGATCGGCCATCAGATGCATGGCGACACGACGCCGGGATCCAAGCCCGCGCGCGAGCGCGAGCTTGCAGCCGACCGTTTCTCGGGCTTTACCCTCGAGCGCCTCGGGATTCGACGGCTCGATCCGACCGAAGTGACGCAGTATTACCAGCTCACGGGCGACGACTTCACCGGTGGCGACGGCACGCATGGCAGCGGCGCCGATCGCGCTGCCGCGTTCCAGGACGGATGGCATCGCGCGGAGATGGGACTGCGCGAGCAGGACGCGGAACCTGCGGGCGGCCTCGGCGAGCCGTAAGCGGCGCGCGATTGCGAGGCTTCCGCGCAGGGACGATAATCAGCTCTAATTTCAGACGATGAGTAGTTCACCGATCACTAATATCGAGCGGATGGTGGAAACGCCGGCCGCCACTCGTCCCGCGATTTCGTGCGCTAGCCTGGGCTTTCGTTACGGCGAGCGCGAAGCGCTGCGCGACGTATCGTTCACGATCGCGCAAGGCGAAATCTTCGGCTTCCTCGGACCCAACGGCGGCGGCAAGACCACGCTCTTCAAGATTCTTTCGACGCTCGTGCCGGTGCAGTCGGGCAAGGCTGTGATGCTCGGGCGCGATCTCGCGGGTGAGACGCTCGCGGTGCGGCGATCGCTGGGCGTCGTTTTCCAGCATCCGAGCCTCGACGGCAAGCTGACCGTCGCCGAGAACCTGCGCCATCATGGTCATCTATACGGAATCTCCGGGCAGCGCCTGAAGGATCGCAGCGCGGCGATGCTCGAGCAGTTAGGTCTCACTGGCCGCGCCGGCGATCTGGTCGAGACGCTCTCCGGCGGTTTGCAGCGGCGCGTCGAACTCGCGAAGGCGCTCCTGCACGAGCCGCAGCTGCTGTTGCTCGACGAGCCGAGCACGGGACTCGATCCGGCCGCGCGCCGCGAATTTTCCAACTACTTGGCGCATCTGCGCGAAACGCACGGCGTCACGGTCGTGCTGACGACGCATTACATGGAAGAAGCCGAGCGATGCGATCGGATCGCGATCCTGCACCAGGGCAATCTGGTCGCGATCGACAAGCCGTCGGAGTTGAAGCACCAAGTGGGCGGCGACGTGGTCGTGATTCACGCCGACGCGCCCGATGCGCTCGAGCGCAAGATCGAGCAACGCTTCAAGGTGAAGGGGCAAATCGTCGATGGGACGATTCGCGTCGAGCGGCCGCGCGGACACGAGTTCGTGCGCGATGTCGTCGACAGTTTCAGCAGCGAAATCGAATCGGTGTCGTTCGGCAAGCCGACGCTCGAGGACGTATTCGTTCATCTGACAGGGCATCAGTTTTTCGCAAGTGCCGCGCCCGAAGCGGCGAAGGAGTAACGCGATGCCCGCGATTGCGATGCAGGCCGGCACGCTCTGGATGCGCGAGATCACGCGCTTCGTGCGCCAGCGCAGCCGCCTCTTCGGCGCGCTGCTGCAGCCTTTGGTGTTCTGGGCGCTGCTCGGTGCGGGACTGAACGCATCGTTTCGCCCGAGCGGGATGCCGTCGGGCATGAACTACGCCGAATATTTTTATCCCGGCGTGATCGTCCTCGTGCTGCTGTTCACCGCGATCTTCGCGACAATTTCAACCGTCGAGGATCGCCGCGAAGGATTTCTGCAAGGCGTGCTGGTGGCGCCGATCTCGCGATCGACAGTCGTGCTTGGTCAGGCGCTGGGCGGGACTACGCTGGCGCTGGTGCAAGGAATCATCTTCCTCATTCTCGCGCCGCTCGCGGGTATTCATCTGAGCGTCGGCGCCGTCGTCACGGCTTCATTGATGATGGCGGTGATCGCATTCGCGCTCACGAGCATCGGCCTTGTCATCGCATGGCGCATCGAATCGACGCAGGGCTTTCATGCGATCATGAACCTGATCCTGATTCCGATCTGGCTGCTCTCGGGCGCATTCTTCCCGGTGAGCGGCGCTCCGGGATGGCTCGCATGGACGATGCGCCTGAACCCACTCACCTACGCGATGACCGCGCTGCGCAGCGGCCTCTACATGGCAGATCCCGCCGCGCTCGGCACTGTAGCACCGATGGCAGGTCCGGTGACGATCGCGATCGCATTCGCGCTGTTCGCATTTCTATTGGCCACGCGCACCGCCAATCGCGCATCGACGATCTAGTGCCGAACTGGCAATGCCTGCCGACGATAATGAATTTGATGCCTGGTGCGTGGATCAGGCGGTAGCCTTGCGGGGGCGGCGTGCGCGCAACCCTCGATTGGGAAAACCTGGCAGAGGAACTGGAAGGGATAGCTCGCAAAGAGCGGCAGGAGCTAACGAGTCACCTGAGAAATCTCTTTGAGCACTGCCTGAAATGGCAGTACGCAGATCAGAATCGCGGGCATCGAGAACGAAGCTGGAAGGTCTCGATCGTCGCGTCACGACAAGAGGCTCGCAACCGTTTGGAAACCAGTCCGAGCCGCAGCAATCCCGACACCTTCAAGCAATACGTCGAAAAATCCTATCGCGACGCACGCGTTCGGGCAGGCGCTGCGCTTGCCTTGGCACTCGCGAATCAGAAACCGAGTTCCCCGCAGGCTGTCCCTGCCAGCGAACGGAATTCCTCGACGACGACAAGTTCCCGCTTGGAATAGATGACGCCTGCTGACTGCAACGGGCCGAACACTCATAGCGGATCGAAGTACGGTTTTGTTCTGCCGTTGAAGTGGAACTCGCGCGCGATTTCTACCCACTTTTGATTAGGCCAGTGGAGCGGCTCGGGCAAGTGATCAAGCGGGAAAAAGCCGATGTCGAGGACTTCGAGCGGGGCCGGTTTCAATTCGCCGCCGATGATTTGCGCGTAGAAGAGCAGCGAATAGATGTGGCGGCCGGGGGAGCCGTTCTTGTGGCTGTCGATCAGGGCCATCAGGCGGTCGGGGCGCACGATGAGGCCGGTTTCCTCGCGCGCTTCCTTCGCGACGTTTTCAGCCGGCGAAATTCCTACGTCGCAGAAGCCGGTCGGATACCACCATTTGCCGGTTGGCCGCTGGATCATGAGAATCTCGTCGCGCTCGTTGAAGGCGATGATGCCGACGCCGACCGCGGCTGTGACGTAGCCGTGATAACCATCGACTACCTCGCTGCGCCATCTGGCGCGCAGCATTTCGGCATCGTCGCGGGAGGCGCCTTCGAGCAGCGAATGCATGTGCGCCGCTTCGTGGAGCAACTGCTCATAGCGCTCGGCGTCGAAGCCCTCGGACTTGAACGCCAGGCCGGTGCGAGCGATCGCGGTTATGCGTTCAATGAAGCGCGCAAGCTCGAGCAACAACTCAGATGATTCCATCGCTGAATGCGCGCGCTTCCCGGAACGCGCGGGGTCCCTATACCATATCGCGTCGGCGCACCGATGAAACTGATCTTGAGCCGAAAGGGATTCGACGCGAAATGGGGCGGATGCGCGAGCCCAATTTTCGAGGACGGCTCGATGCTGGCGCTGCCAATTCCCGATCGCAAGTCGTCGATCGCCTATCGCGACGTCCGCGGCATCGATAGCGGCTCGATCGCACCACTTGTTACGCAGTTAACACGGGGCAGAATTCGCACGCGGCACGGCGCGCATCTCGATCCCGATCTGCGGCGCGATTCCCTTCCGCGCGCCTCGGGATGGCGTCCGCTCTTCGGCCAGGCCGGCGCCGCGCAGGCGCATCTCGCTCGTCATTGCGTCGATGCGGGAGATGTCTTTCTGTATTTCGGATGGTTTCGGCGGATTGAAGGAAGCGGGCGAGAGATACGTTTCGTTCCGCGGGCGCCGAATCTTCATGTCATTTTCGGCTGGATGCAGGTCGGCGAAGTTGTAGAAGTTTCGCCCGCGACCGCATCGCAGATGCCGTGGGCCGCGTATCATCCGCACCTCGGCCCGAAACAGAAATACGCGCGCAACACGCTTTACGTGGCGAGCGAGTGGCTCGGCGGCGAATCGGGAATTCCTGGTGCGGGAATCTTTCCGCGATTCGCGGCTGAGCTTTGCCTTACTGATTTGAATCCGTACGCGGGACGATCGTCGTGGCGATTGCCGCGATGGTTCGCGCCGCAAGATCGCACCGCACTGTCGCGGCACGGCGACGCGCGGCGCTGGCGCATCGACGAGGACTGCGCGCGCCTTCGCACTGTGCCGATCGGCCAGGAATTCGTGCTCGATCTCGATCACTATCCGCAAGCGCACGAGTGGCTGTGCTCGCTGTTCAGCCTCGCGCGGAGCTGATCGGCACGACGCTACTTCTTTTTCGCGGTGCGGTAGTCGTTGAACTTCGAGTCGCGTTCGTCGAGCGCCTTGGTCACGCCCTCGCGCATCTTCTTCATGTACTCGCGCGATGAGGGCTGGTGAAAACACAGCGCCTGGATTTCCGTCGCCGAGCGAATCGCGGCGCGCGCGCCCATCACTTCCATCGCGCGATGCACGACGCGCTTGTTGAGCGCCTGGAGGTCGCGCGGAATCTTCGATACGCGGCGCGCAACCGACAGCACTTCTTCCTCGAGGCGATCGGCCGGAAACGCGCGATTCGCAAAGCCAAACTCCGCGGCTTCGATCCCGGTGATTGAGTCGCCCGTCAGCATCATCTCCATCGCGCGCCGCATCCCCATCAGCCACGGATGATATGCGCAGTCGGGCGTGGACATCGCGCGCACGGGAGGATAGCCGATCTGCGCGTCCTCGGCGCAGTAAACCAGATCGCAAGCCGTCGCGAGCTCGGTGCCGCCCGCGAGGCAGTAACCGTGAACTTGCGCGATGACAGGAGTCGCCATGTCCCACATCTCGAACCATCCATCGACCAGATGACGCGGCCAGACGCCTTCACCCGGCGAGACATGGCGCGGCAGCGGCTCTCCGGGCGCCTGCGAGAGATCGTAGCCCGCGCTGAAGCATTTGCCGTTGCCCTTGAGGATGATCGCGCCGATTGCCGGGTCGATATCGGCCTTGCGGAGCGCATCGAAGAGCTCTGCGCGGAGGCCGTTGGAGAGCGCGTTACGCTTCTCCGGCCGGTTGAGCGCAATACGCCGAATGCCGGCTTCAGGATCTTCAACGACGATGAACTTGTAGTCGCTCATAGTAGATTTTCCTCCGGATTGATCGAGCATTCGACGCGCAACATTCCTCATAACCTGAAATCAAGCCGCCCAGCGCAACTTCTCTTCCCGATGCGGGAAGGGAAAGATGGTTAAGTCGTTTGTCTGAGTTTTTCGAGCTCCGAAATCCAGACACTGACCTAACCCCTAACCCCTTCCCGCACGGGACGGGGGATCAGAATTCGAAAACGCGTAGCTAACTCACTGTCGACCTGACCTAACGCTTGGCTGATTGGCAGACGGCCCAAGCTGCGTCGGCTAGCGCGGGAACGCGCTCGGTGAAGCCGGCGAAGAGAGGATCGTCGGCCTGTCCGCGCAGGTAGCGTGAGTAGCTGCCTTCGAGGATGATCGCGAGCTTGAAAATCGCGAACGCCTGGTAGAAGGCGAAGTCGCGCATCGCGCGCCCGGTCCGCTGCTCATAGCGCTCAATCAGCTCGCGCCGCGACATCCAGCCCTGTTCGTTGGCCATACTAGAAACGATGCCGCTCTGCGACGAGGCGTCTTCGGGATCGCTCCAGTACGTGAGCATCCAGCCGAGATCGGCGAGCGGGTCGCCGAGCGTCGACATCTCCCAATCGAACACGGCGATGATCTTCACCGTGGCCGGATCGAACATGACGTTGTCGAGCTTGTAATCGCCATGAACGATGGTCGGCGCGGGCGATTCGGGCAGCCGCGCGCGGAGCCATTCCTTGACCTTGTCCATGACAGGAAGTGGACGCGTGTACGGCAGAGTGCGTTCAAGCTGATCGGTCCAGCGGCGCAGCTGGCGCTCGAGGTAGCCGTCGGGACGGCCAAAGCCCTCGAGCCCCGCGGCTTTCCAATCGACCGCTTGCAGTTTGATCAGCACCTCGAGGATCTCTTCGCTCGCGCGGCGCCGCAGCTGCGGCGTTTTCGCAAAGTGCTTGCCGTCGGCGCGGATAACCTCGCCCTTCACATACTCCATCAAATAGAAAGGCGCGCCGATGTACGCCGGATCTTCGCAGGCCGCATAAACACGCGGCACCGGCACGGGAGTGTTCTGCAACGCGTTAAGGACTTTGTACTCGCGCATCATGTCGTGCGCGGTCGGCAGCAGCGGCCCGCGCGGCGGACGCCGGAGCGCCCACGATTTGCCCTCGAAATGGACGAGATGGACCTCGTTGGAGTGGCCGAACGAGATGTTCTCGCTGCGAAGCTCGCGCGTGTCACCGAGCTTGCGCTCTTCGAAAAAGCGCTTCAGCCCGTTCAGATCGATTGTCGCGGAAGGTCCAGTTTTTTCGTGTGATTCGTTACTCATCGGATCGTACAATTTGCGGGTTTCAGCATGATGGTCAAGAGCGCCAAGCAGGGCATGCCCACGCCCCACCTTGCGGTCCGCCGTATCGCATCGGTACAACGTTGAGCCATGGCTTCGGCCGCGATAGTTGAGGCGCGCGACAACCGCTCCGCGATGCTGCGCCTGATGCGGCCGCATCAGTGGGTCAAGAACGCGCTGGTGCTGGCGGCACTGGTGTTTGCAAAGCGGATGTTCGTGCCGCACGACCTGGCGCTGGGCATCCTCGGCTTCATCGCGTTCTGTGCGCTCTCGAGCACGGCCTACGTGATCAATGACATCGTCGATCGCGAGGCTGATCGGCTGAACCCCGAAAAGCGCGACCGCCCGATCGCGCGCGGCGACGTAAGCGTCGAGGCGGGCCGGCGGCTGGCGCTTGCGCTGGGCGCCTTCGCGGTAATTCTCAGCGCGTTCATCGGCCGCGACTTCGTTGGGATTGTGCTCCTCTATGCGATCCTGCAAGTGACGTATTCGCTATGGGCCAAGCGCGTGATGATCGTCGATATAATCGCGGTCGCGCTGGGCTTCGTGATTCGGGCATTCGCCGGCGGCGCGGCGATCGGCGCCGAAGTGTCGCCGTGGCTCGCATTCATCACCTTCGTGCTGGCGCTATTGCTGGTGCTGGGACGCCGGCGCCATGAGCTGATCGCGCTCGGCGATGCGGCAACCGCGCATCGCGGCGCGCTCGAATTCTACAGCGTGCGGCTGATCGATCAGATGATCTCGATTGTCGCCGGCGCGACCCTTGTCGGCTACATGATCTACACGGCATCGGTTGAGGTCGAAACCAAGCTCGGCACCAAACATCTGTACTTGACGGTGCCGTTCGTCGCGTTCGGAATCCTGCGCTACCTGTATCTCATCGACGAGCGCAACGAAGGCGGCGATCCCGCGCGGCTGCTACTTAGCGACGCGCCGCTAATGCTGTCGGTCATTCTCTGGATCCTGACCGACCTGGCCTTGCTCTATCTTTAGGAATCGCGCGCTGGGTCAGTACGACGGCAGTATACTGCTCCGTGCGCGGCTCTGGAACGGATTCTGGCCGAATGGGCTTCGGCCCAGCGAACCAAGTCCACCAAGAGTCAGCTGGAACTGGAATTGGACTTCGTTCGGATTGTACGACTGAATCAAGGCCATATCCGCCGCCCAGCAATCGCATGACGATTTGAGCCGCGCACCGTACTCAGCGTCGAGCAGCCGGCCGGCAGAGAAGTCGTAGCTCGGGCCGAAATACGCCCCCAGATATTTGAAGATATCGGTATAAGCGCGCGCGCTTCCGTACTGAGTGCCACTGCGGCTCGTGCTCTGGATGACCGTGTTTTGCGAATTGACGTAGTTGTACGAGAACTGCAGGAACGAGCCCTCGAGCGAGCGACCCATGTATACCTTCGGTCGATTTTCCGCGCTGGCGCTCCAAGGCGGCTGCAAATTCACGAACACGCTGCTGTAGGTGATTCCGGCATGGCCGCGCGGGTTGTAGTCGACCTCAGAACCCCCAGACGCGATCGAAGTCGGATAGACTGACATGATTCCCTGCAGGTCCGAGATATGCGACGAGTCGACGGAGATATCATGCGACGGATCGTACGCCTGCTGGATCGTCAACTCGCCCAGCTCGTCAACATGCTCGCCATCGCGGATGCTCTGGCCGGTCCCCTGCGGTATCAGATTGAAATCGTTGCCCTGCTGATTGTATGGGCCAACGATCGGCCCGTTCTCCGAAGGCATCAAGTCAGGTGCCTGGTCGGTGTCCTCGGTGCTCGGCTTGTTCTTGACCTTGGCGAACAGGCGAGTAGTGAAGCCGTAGGTCACAAGGCTCCGCGACTCCATACGATCGTTCTGATCCCACAAAGGCGTGTTGCTCTGGTTAATGCGCGGCACGTAGCTGTAGTCGACGAACGGTTCGATAGTGTTTTTGAGCTTCTCGACCGAGGTCCCGTTGATATTGAAGACGCGGTCCAGGACGGTCGAGATTCCCGTCGACATAAACGGGATGGCGCGCGCTTGCCATTGAGTCGTGAGCGGAGCGCCGAGTGATACGCCGTTGTTATAAACGAGCCCGTCGCTACCGACCGGTGTGATATTGAGCAGATTCCCGCGCGATTCCCATACGTTCGCGAGCACGCCCGCCGAACCATAGAGGGTCGCATAGTCGCCCAAACGCACGGGCAGCGTGTATTGCGGCGTCGCGTTGAAGCGCCAGCCGCTCTGTCCTTCGTTGCGATAGAAATTCGTGACGTCGGCGTCGTAGTCGAAAAAGCCGAAACCGGTCGGCATCTGCTCCCTGCCGATCAGCGTCGCGGCCGGCAGACGCTGAAGCGCAAACGTCTGCGGCTGGATCAAGTCCTGATTGAAGGTACCTTCGATGTTGGCGTAGCCGTCCTCGTACGAGTCGAGGACGCCGAAGTGCGACGTCGCGTCGCGCAACGAAGCGAAGTTGTTGCCGAAGCCGCGCGACAGTGTCCACGTGTTCATTTCGCGCAGTTCGAGCGCGTCGCTGACCGTGATCGCGTCTCCGTAAAGGGTCAGGTCGTCGGTAAGATGCTGCCGCGCCATCGCGATTCCGTCCCAGCGATTCTGCGGGATGGTGGGATTTGCGATCTGGTTATCGACAATGTCTTCCTGGCGATTGCCATTGGTGCGCATCGCCTCGTTGTAGTAAGCAGCATCGCCCCAGAAATAATCGTCGGCGCCGTTGGTGAGGCGATATTCACCGAGGCCGCCAACGCGCTGCGAAGTCTCGAGGTCGAACGCGACCGTCGCATCGGAGCTCTTGTTGATCGCCAAATAATAAGGCTGGAAATACTGGAAACCGCGCAATCCCGACTCGCCTTCGCGGCTCGATAGCAGACCACTGTGACGGGTCGTATCGGCCGGGAACGTTGCGTACGGCATCTTCATGATCGGCACGCCCAACACGTCGAAACCCGCCCCGTGCGCGGTGCCGCTGCCGCCGACACCAACGTCCATCTGGTCGGCCGTGATCGACCAATCGGGGGTGTCCTTGCGGCATCCGCAGGTCGTGAAGAATCCCTTGGTAATTGCGTAGTTCTGGCCTTCGAGTTTCTCAACCTTCTGCCCGGCCAGATGATAGGTATTCTGTTTGGCAAAGACCTTCGCGTCGTACAGCACCAGCGTCTCGCGATTGAGGTCGATACTCGCCTTGGTTGCCCACAGCTCGACCTCGGGATCGACAAGATGAACGTTGCCAGTGGCTACGGCCTGACGCTGGCGGCGATAGACCTGGATTTGATCGGCCTTCAGGATACTGCCGCCCTGCGTCATGACGGCGTCGCCCTTGACCGTGAATACGTCGTTTCTGGAATCGAAGATCGTTTCCTGGCCGGTGACGTTAACCGGTTCTTCATGTTCGGCGCTAACTGAACCAGGAAGGGCAGCGCCGCCCGTGTTGCTGCCGAGTTGGGCCGCGGCGAGCGATGGCCTCCACGCGAGAGTGGCCAAAATCGCGACTAGCCAGAGTTTTTTATACGCCCGCCTCAGGAAACAACCCGCTTCGGCCCTCACGGGCCAGGAAGTACGGATAAACTTCGCCGATAAGATACACGGAACCTGTTACAAGCGCCACTTCGTCGGGCTCCAATTGAGAGAGCAGCGTCGCGACGGCCTCGAGCGGCTCGCGAATAACGCGCGTCGGCACCTGATGCGCGAAATGCGGCGCGAGATTTTCAGGATCGAGCGGCCGCTTGGGCTTCACTTTGGTCAGGGTTACATCGCGCACGCGCGGCGCGAGCATCGCGGCCATCCGCTGCCATTCCTTGTCCGCGAGGCAGCCGAAAATCAGCCGCGGCTTGATCGTCGGACCGAGCTCGACGGCCAGCGTCTCGAGCAGCGCCGCAATACTCATCTCATTGTGCGCGCAATCGAGAATCACCAACGGGCGGCGCGACACGACGTCGAAGCGCCCCGGCCAATACATCTCGCGCAGCCCCTGGCGGATATGCGGCTCGTCGATCTTCCAGCCGAGCGCGCGCAGGGCCTCGACGGCCGCGATCGCGATCGCCGCGTTCTCGTGCTGAAACGGCCCGGCAAGAGCGAGCTCGACCCCGTTGAGGTTCAGTCCGAGGCCCTGGTAGTCGATCCGATGCGCCGGGGCATGCGAGGTGAAGCTGAAGTCGCGATCGATGAGACGCACCGCCGAGCGCCGCTGACCGGCGATCGAAGTCAGCGTCGTGCGCGCTTCCGGATCGCGCGCGCCAATCACGACAGGCACATCATTCTTGATGATCCCGCCCTTCTCCGACGCGATCGCGGGAATCGTATGCCCCAGGTACTCCATGTGATCGAAGCCAATCGGCGTGATCACGCTCAGGATCGGCATTACGACGTTGGTCGAGTCGAGGCGTCCGCCGAGCCCCGTTTCGATCACAGCGATATCGACGTTCTCCTCGGCGAAATAAAGAAACATCAGCGCGACGGTGAACTCGAAAAACGTCAGCGCCATGTTGGCGCCATCGAAGATCGCGCGCAGGCGTTCGATGTAATCGAGCATCCGCGCGGCCGGAACCTCCGCGCCGTTGATCCGCGTGCGTTCGGAAAGATTCACCAGGTGCGGCTTGGTATAGAGCCCGACACGCAAACCCGCGGCGCGCAGCACGCTGTCGAGCATCGCAGCGACGGAGCCTTTGCCCTTGGTGCCCGCGATATGTACCGCGCGCAGCCGTTTGTGCGGATTCCCGATGAGAGCGAGAGCATTCTCCATCCGCTCGAGCTTGTAGATTTCGCCACGCGCCTCGAGCGAGTAGAGCCAATCAAGAGTCTTAGTTAGCCGTTCCATCCGGCCCGAATTTTACCGGCCCCATCGGACGCAAGGAAGGCAGCGGGGGGACGCCCAAACCGTTTTCCACTGGCCGCTTCAAATATCTCTGACTTAGTGCCGTTCGTGCCTTCGTGGTGAGTCTTCTTTCTGTCTCCGTATTTAGAGCGCCGGACGCCCCTTCACGCTCCCCTACTTCCTCTTCGCTTCCGATGCTTTCGCGACACTGCGTTTGCGGGTCAGCATCGAGAGCAGGCGGGCGAGCGTGAATCTCATCTGATGTCGCGGCACGATCGCGTCGAGCATCCCGTGCGCAAGCAGGAACTCGGCGCGCTGGAAGTCGTCGGGCAGTTGCTGATTCGTCGTCTGCTGGATAACGCGGCGGCCGGCGAATCCGATCAGCGCGCCCGGCTCGGAAATGTTGAGATCGCCGAGCATCGCATACGATGCGGCCACGCCGCCGGTCGTCGGATCGCATAGCACGGCGATATACGGCAGGCGCGCGTCGCGCAGCCGCGCGATCGCCGCGGATACCTTCGCCATCTGCATCAAGGAGAGTGCACCTTCTTGCATCCGCGCGCCGCCCGATGCGACGAAAACAATCACCGGCAATTTTTTCTGCGTCGCCACATCGAACAGGCGCGCGATTTTCTCGCCCACGACGACGCCCATGCTGCCGCCCATGAATTCGAAATCCATGATCGCGAGCGCGAGCGGAATCTGCTCGATTTTCGCGAGGCCCACGACCACCGCGTCGTTGCGGCCGCTCTCAGCGCGGGCCTGCGCGAGCCGCGCCGGATAAGGTTTGCTATCGACGAAGCCGAGTGGGTCGCCGATCGCGAGGTCGGCAAACATCTCGCGCCAGGAGCCGCGATCGGCCGTGATCGCGAGGCGCTGACTGACAGTTAACCGAAAATGATGCCCGCACTTGAGGCACACGTTCAGGTTGCGCTCGACTTCCTTGCGAAACGCCATCTCTCTGCAGCCGGGGCACTTCGACCAGATCTCGTCGCTCGCCGCCTGCTGCGCCTGGGTTGCCATTTGTCGCTCAGCCATCGGTTTGCTCCATCCGGGTTGCGTGCCCGCCGCGCGCCTGCCGCATCGCAGCCTTCATCGCGCCAACCATCTCGCCAACCGCGCTGACCATCTCGGGCGACTTGCCGTGTTTTTCGATCACCAGCGAAATCGCGCTGCCGACCGCGACCGCATCGGCGAAGGTCGCCACCTGCGCCGCCTGCTCAGGAGTCGAGATGCCGAAGCCGACGCCGAGCGGCAGATCGGTTACCGGGCGCAGCGCATCAATATGATCTTTCAGGTCGGTCGGAAGCTGCGCACGCGCGCCGGTCACACCAGCGACCGCCACATAATAAAGGAACCCGCTGGCATTGCGGACAACCTTGCGGCTGCGTTCGAGCGGCGTCGTCGGCGCGAGCAGATAAATGATATCGAGGCCGTTCGCATGCGCGGGGCGCGCGAGCTCCCCCGCTTCCTCCGGCGGCAGATCGACCACCAGCAGCGCATCGATTCCCGCCTTGGCGGCGTCGGCGCAAAGACGCTCAGGTCCATAGTGAAAAATCGGATTGTAGTAGCCGAACAGCACGATTGGGATCTGCGTTTCGTGCCGCAACTCGCTGACCATCGAGAGGATCGCCGCGAGCGAGGCGCCTGCGCCGAGGCCTCGCGCGATTGCGCGCTGATTGGCGGGACCGTCGGCCATCGGATCTGAAAACGGCACGCCCAGCTCGATAATATCGGCGCCGCGCGCTTCGAGCTCGAGCACCAGCCGCCGCGTCGCATCGAGATCGGGATCGCCCGCGACGATAAACGGCACCAGCGCCGCCTCGTTGCGTGCGCGAAGCTCCTTGAACCTGGCCGCGATTCTTTTCGTATGAGCCATCAGAGCGAAACTCCAAATGCGCTCGCGACGGTCTGCATGTCCTTGTCGCCGCGGCCCGAGAGATTGACGATCATGATTTGTTCCTTCGACAGCGTCGGCGCGAGCTTGAACGCATGCGCGAGGGCGTGCGCGCTTTCCAGTGCCGGAATAATGCCCTCGTTCTCCGACAGCGTTTTGAGCGCGTCGAGCGCCTCGGCATCGGTAACGGAGTGGTACTCGGCGCGCCCGCTATCCTTCAGATAAGAATGCTCGGGGCCAACGCCGGGGTAGTCGAGGCCCGCCGCGATCGAATGCGTCTCGCGCACCTGCCCAAGCTCGTCCTGCAGCAGATAGCTCTTGCTGCCGTGCAGCACTCCGACCTGGCCGAGCGCCATCGTCGCGGCATGCATCGGACCGCTGATACCGAGGCCCGCGGCCTCGACGCCGACGAGGCGCACATTCTTGTCCTTGATGAACGGATAGAAAATTCCGATCGCGTTGGAGCCGCCGTTGACGCACGCGACCAGCACGTCGGGCAGGCGCCCTTCCTTCTTGATCACCTGGCGGCGCGCTTCGTTGCCGATCACGCACTGAAGGTCGCGCACGATCATCGGGTACGGATGCGGTCCTGCGGCGCTGCCGATCAGGTAGTAAGTGTTGCTCACGGTTGCGATCCAGTCGCGAATCGCCTCGTTCATCGCGTCCTTGAGGCTGCGGCTGCCGGCATCGACACTGGTCACTTTCGCCCCGAGCAGCTTCATACGAAAGACGTTGAGCGCCTGGCGCTCGACGTCGACCGCGCCCATGAAGACTTCGCACTCGCGCTGGAAGAGCGCCGCCATCGTCGCAGTCGCGACGCCATGCTGTCCGGCGCCGGTTTCGGCCGTGATGCGTGTCTTCTTCATCCTGACAGCTAGCAGAGCTTGACCGAGAGTGTTGTTCACCTTGTGCGCGCCGGTGTGGCAGAGGTCCTCGCGCTTCAGGTAAATCTTCGCGCCGCCGAACTTCGCGGTGAGGTTCTCGCACAGGTAGAGCGGCGTGGGACGGCCGACGTACTCGCGCGAGCGCTCGGCCAGCTCCTTGCGAAAGGCCGGGTCGCGCCGCGCGTCCTTGTAGGCCTGCTCGAGCTCGAACAGCGCCGGCATCAGAATTTCGGCCACATATTTTCCGCCGAACTGGCCGAAGTGGCCGTGGCTATCGGGTAGATTTGGCATTCGCGATGAAACTCCTCATCTTGTCATGATCCTTGATGCCGGGCGCCGACTCGACCCCGCTCGCGCAATCGACGGCATGGGGATGCAGCGCGGCGGCCTCCGCAACGTTGTCGGGATTCAGGCCACCGGCAACGAACACGCGGCTCAAATCGAGACCGCGCAAACGCTCGAGCGCAACGCGATGGCCCGTACCGCCGAACAGTTTCGAATCAAACGCGTCGAGCAGGATGTAATCGGCTATGCCGCTTGCGAGATCGATCGCCTGCTCGGGCTTGATGCGCAGCGCGCGGATGACAGGAACGTCCCAGCCTTGCACCGCGTCGTCAGGCTCGTTGCCAGAGAACTGGAGCAGGTCGAGCGCAAACTCGCGGCGGCGTTGTTCGACGTAATCGCGAGGCGCATCGACGAAAACGCCGACGACGCGCGCGCGACCGCCGATCGCATCGCGCACTGCGCGCGCCTTGTCACCGATATAACGCGGAGTCTTTGCGTAAAAGTTGATCCCGATGAAGTCGGTACCGAATTCGATCGCGGCGAGCGCGTCTTCCACGCGCGTGATTCCACAGATTTTCACGCGCGTGGTCATCTTACTTATGCGCCTCGGTGCGCGAGCGCGAGTTGAGCAGCTCCGCGAGATGCGCGCGCGGATTACCGCCGCGCAGCAGGCTCTCGCCGATCAAAAAGGCGCGCGCTCCGGCGTTGTAGAGTCGCTCGATGTCAACGGCAGTGTTGATGCCGCTCTCCGCGACTACGAGCGCATCGCCGCGATAGCTCGCGAGCAGCCGCTCCGTCACTGCTATATCGGTGACGAAGGTATGCAGGTCGCGATTGTTGATGCCGATGAGCTTTGTGTCGATGCCCTGCGCGAATTTGAATTCCTCGTTGTTGTGAACTTCGACGAGCGTTGCAAGCCCAAGCTCCGACGCGAGCGCGGCGAGACTTCGCACCTCGTCATGCGAGAGCATCGCAGCAATCAGCAAAATACAATCTGCGTCCGCCGCGCGCGCTTCGTAGACCTGGTACGGATCGAACATGAAGTCCTTGCGCAGCAGCGGGATCGAAACCGCGCCCCGCACCGCGCGCAAATCGTCGAGCGTGCCCTTGAAGTGCCGGTCGGTGAGCACGGAAATCGCGGCTGCGCCGGTATCGGCGTAATCGCGAGCCACCGCGATCGGATCGAGGCCGGGCAGGATATCGCCCTTGCTCGGCGAGGCGCGCTTGATCTCGGCGATTATCGCGAGCGGCTTGTGCTTGAGCGCGCCAACGAAGTCGCGCGGCACCGGCATTTTCATCGCCATTTCTTTGATCTGTTCAAGCGGCACCGCTTGCTTGCGCTGGTCGAGCTCGACGCGCTTGGCCGCGTAGATACTATCGAGCATCGAGCTCATGACTGAGTCACCTGGCTCGCCTGCTTCATCTTTTCAATCACTCCCAAAGCACTTCCCGACGCAATTACCTCGAAAGCTCGCGCGACGCCGTCCGCGAGCGACTTCGCTTTGCCGAAGAGATAAATTGCCGCGCCGGCATTGAGCGCGAGTACATCCTGCGCAGGCCCTCTACCACCCGCAAGAGCGGTGCGCATCATGTGTACGGCGTCGTCGAGATCACGGACGACCAGTGCGCGAATATCGCCGCGCTCGATCCCGAACTGCTCCGGCGTGACTTCGTATTCCACGATCGATCTATCCTCGCGAACCTCGGCGATACGAGTCGGCCCGGCGAGCGAGATCTCATCGACGCCGCCCTGCCCATGTACGACCATCGCGCGCCGCGTTCCGAGCGCAACGAGAGTCTTCGCCATCCCCATGATGAGTCCCGGATCGGCGACGCCAAACAAATGATAATGCGGGCGCGCGGGGCTTCCGAGTGCGCCAATTAAATTGAAAATCGTGCGGATGCGAAGCTCGCGCCGCAGCGGCGCCAGGCGGCGAAGACCAGGATGATACGCGGGCGCGAAAATCAGACAGCAGCCGGCGGAATCGAGGCTGCGCAAAAGGCCGGCGGGATCGAGATCGATCTTGATCCCCATCGCTTCGAGCAGATCCGCGGTGCCGACCGTGCCGCTGATCGCGCGATTGCCATGCTTCGCAACCGGCACTCCCGCGGCCGCCGCGATGAGCGCCGCGCCGGTGGAAATATTGAAGGTGCTCGCTCCATCTCCCCCCGTGCCGCAGGTGTCAAGCACCTCGCCGTCACGCAGATTCAGCGGCACCGCACGCTTCAGCATCGCGCGCACCGCGCCGGTCATCTCACCCGCTTCGGCGCCTTTGACTTTGAGCGCGACGAGAAATCCTCCCACGACAGCGTCGGGAACCTCGCCGTCCATGATCTCGCCGAATACGCGTTCAGCTTCGGCGTCGGTGAGCGTGCGGCCTTCGATCGCCGCGACCAGCGCGTCGTGGGCAAAGCTCATTTCGCGTACCGATCGAGAAAGTTCCTTAAAAGATGCTTGCCTTCGAAGGTCAAGATCGATTCGGGATGAAACTGCACGCCCTCGATCGGAAACTCGCGATGCCTGAGCCCCATGATCTCGTCCTCAGCCGTGCGCGCGCTGACTTCGAGATGCGCGGGCAGCGTGGCGTTCTCGACGATCAGCGAATGATAGCGCATCGCATCGAACGGCTCGGGCAGTCCCTCGAAGATTGTCTTGTTGTCATGAATGACCGGGGAAGTCTTGCCGTGCATCAGGCGCGCCGCGCGCACGACCTTGCCGCCGAACGCCTCGCCGATGCATTGATGGCCGAGGCACACGCCGAGAATCGGAATCTCACCCGCCATCTCCTTCAAGAGCCGCACGGAGATGCCGGCCTCGGCGGGAGTGCACGGCCCCGGCGAGATAACGACCGCCTTGGGATGCAGCGCGCGCACGCCGCTCACATCGATCGCGTCGTTGCGCTTCACGACGACGTCGGCGCCGAGCTCGCCCAGATACTGCACGAGGTTGTAGGTGAACGAGTCGTAGTTATCGATCATCACGATTCGCGGTGCTTTCGATGACATCGCTTTACCTCCGCGCCTCGGCTTCGAGGTCGCGCGCCGCTTGCAGCGCACGGACCATCGCGCGCGCCTTGTTGACGGACTCCTCGAACTCGGCGCCGGGATCGGAATCGGCCACGACGCCGCCGCCCGCCTGCATGTAAACGCGATTGTTCTTGATCAGCAGCGTGCGCAGCGCGATCGCGGTGTCGGTATTGCCGGTGAAGCTGAAGTAACCGACCGCGCCCGCATAGACGCCGCGGCGCATCGTTTCAAGCTCGTCGATAATCTGCATGGCGCGAATCTTCGGCGCACCAGACACCGTGCCCTGCGGGAACGTAGCTGCGAACGCATCGAACGCATCGAGGCCCTCGCGCAGCTTGCCCACGACGTTCGACACGATATGCATCACGCTATAGTAGCGCTCGACGACCATCAGCTCCGTGACTTTGACCGAGCCGATATCGGACACGCGGCCGACGTCGTTGCGCCCGAGATCGACGAGCATCACGTGCTCGGCGCGCTCCTTGGGATCGGCGAGCAGCTCTTCTTCCATCGCCTTATCTTCGGCCTCCGTCACCCCGCGGCGGCGCGTGCCCGCGATCGGCCGCAGCGTTACGTCGCGGCCTTCGACTCGAACCATCACCTCGGGCGACGCTCCAACGATCGTGTGATCGCCGAGCCGCAGATAAAACATGTAGGGCGACGGATTGATGGTGCGCAGGCTGCGATAGATGTTGAATGGATGCGCCGTCAGGGGAGCCTCGAAGCGCTGCGACGGCACCACCTGGATGATATCGCCCGCCGCGATGTATTCCTTGGCCGCCGCGACCATCGCCATGTAACCTTCGCGGGTTTGATTCGACGTGATCGTCGCATCGCTGGCTATCGGGGCAGTCGCGGCCTCGGGATGCGGCAGCACAGCAGGACCTTTCAGCCGCTCGATGATGTTATCGATTTTGACGCGCCCGCTTTCATAGGCAAGATGCGTCGTCGCGAACTCCTCGATAGGAACGTTGGCGATGATCTTCAGCGTCTGCCGCACGTTGTCGAAGCACAGCATCGTGTCGGTGAACATCAGGTATAGATCGGGAACACCGAGATCGTCGTGCGCGGTTTCAGGAATCTTCTCGAAGCACCGCACGATGTCATAGGCGAGAAATCCCACGGCTCCGCCTGAGAAGCGCGGCAGAGTCGGCAACTCGGGCGAACGGAGGCGCTTGACCTCGGCGCGCAACTCCTCGAAAGCGTTGGTGATCGATCGCACCTCGACGCCGCGGCCGGGCCTGATGATGTCCATCCGGTTCTTGCGCGCGCGAATGACTATCGAGGGTTCCGAGCCGAGAAAGGTGTAGCGCCCCCACTTCTCGCCGCCGCGCACGCTCTCGAGCAGGAAGGCATAGTCCTCGCGCGCGACCTTGAGGAATGCCGAAACGGGCGTCTCGAGATCGGCGGCGACCTCGCGAAAGACCGGGATCAGATTGAATCCCTGTTTCGCGAGATCTTCGAATTCGCGCTCGCTCGGTGTCAGCATCGTACTTCTCCCACTTCAAATCCTTTCGTCGTCCGCGCCGCTTGCAAAAACAAAAGGGCCGCGGGTTTTTGCGCCCGCGGCCCTTCCAGAATTCGGTCTTTTGGTTGAAACGGTTACCAGACCGGCGCGCAAGCGGGGGCATCGACGTGCCGACGCCACCAAGCCTTACGCGATTGTCCAGCAGTTCCTTTCATTGTTGCCCAGAAAGTATCACCGTCACACGGAGCGTTGTCAATCCCAACTTTTCAACAGCTTCAGTGCGACGTTGTGTACGCTTGCCGATACTGATCGCGGAGCTTGTCCTGCGCGGCTTTCGCTTCTTCCTCGCTATAGTAGGGGCCGACGCGAACGCGATACCAAGTCTGACCGCCCAGGGTCGTCTGATACGATTGCGCGTTGTAGCCGAGACTCTTGAGCCGCGCCACCATCGCATCGGCGCCGCTCTTATCCATCACCGCTTCAACCTGGATGTTGAATCCCTTTTTGTTGGCCGGAGGAGCTGCGACAGGCGGAGGTGCTACAGCGGGCGCAGGCTCGCTGACTGAGGCGCTATCTTCATCCTCGTCCTCGTCCTGAGTCGCAACCGCGCGCGGCTTGAGCATCGTGCGAGGCCGCGCCGCAGTCGCAACTGTCGCTTCGCCGCCGATCGGCGTCGCGCGTACACGAGGCTTTCCATGCCACGCCGCCGATGGAATCGTGACCGGCGCGGGAGGTGGAGCGGCTTCGGCAACCGAAGGCGCCGGGGCTGGATTGGAGGGAACTGCGGCGATCGACGCAGACGCAGCACTGCTCGCCGAAGCTGGCGAATTGGGCAGTGGATAAGCTGTGGATATTTGGTTGATGTCGGGCTGGTTCTGCTTGGCCATTTCGTAGCCCGCTACCAGTCCGAGCCCGAACACGGCGCACGAGAGTCCCAGCACACCCGCGACGATTAAGAACGCCCCGCCTGCTTTGATTTCGAATCGCATCCCCGCCTCACATCCGCTCCGGTGCACTTACACCGAGTAGTCCCAGCCCACCTGCGAACGCGGCTCGTAAAATATCCGCCAGGAACATCCGCGCCAGACTCAAATCCCGGTCCGGCGAAATTATACGATTCGAGGGCTTGTTGTAGTAGCGATGGAACTCGCCGGCCAGCTCGAGCAGATAGAAAGGAATGCGATGTGGCTCGAGCGCTTCGGCTGCCGCCGTCATCACGTCGGGCAATGCGACGGCGCGCTTTGCGAGTTCCAGCTCTTCGGCTGATAACAGTGCGAGATCAGTTGCCGACGTATCGGTAGGCAGCGCGAGCTCGACCTTGGCGGCCTCGCGAAACACGCTCGCGAGGCGCGCGTGCGCGTATTGCACGTAGAACACCGGATTCTCCGGTGCCTGCTTGCGCGCGAGGTCGAGATCGAAATCGAGATGGCTGTCGGATTTGCGGAACAGGAAGAAAAATCGCACCACGTCCGGACCGACTTCGTCGATCAATTCGTCGAGCGTGACGTAGGTCGCCTTGCGCGTGGACATCTTCACTTTCTCGCCGCCGCGCGTCAGCGTCACGAACTGGTAGATGATCGCCTTGATCGACGTGGTGTCGTGGCCGAGCGCCTTGACCGCGGCGACGACCTGCTGATGCTCCGCGATATGGTCGGCGCCGAACACGTCAACGATCAGATCGAAGCCGCGCTCGAGCTTCTCGATATGATACGCGATGTCGGGCGTGCGATAGGTCGGCTGCCGATCCGGCCCCGATCGCACCAGGACCGCATTCTTCGCAAGACCCAGCGGCTCGGCGCGCAGCCAGATCGCGCCGTCCTCCTCGACCGTCAGGTCGCGCTTCTTGAGCTCCTCGAGGACGGAATCGACCCTGCCGTCGTTCATCAGGTCGAGCTCATTCGTAAAACGATCGAAGTGAATCTTCAGACGATCGCAGGTGCGATTGATATCGGCAAATATCGATTTGACCGCAGCCTGGCGGAACACGTCGAGGTCCGTTACTTCGAGCAGCTTCTCGCCCTGAACCTTCACCAGCTCGCGCGCGATGTCCGCGATATATTCGCCCTGGTAGCCATCCTCGGGCAGCGTCGCGTCGCGGCCAAGCGCTTGCAGGTATCGCACCCGCACCGACTCGCCAAGCAGCTTCATCTGGCGGCCGCCGTCATTGAAGTAGTACTCGCGGGTCACGGCGAATCCTGCCGCTTCGTAAAGACGCGACACCGCATCGCCCAGCACAGCATTGCGGCCGTGGCCGACAGTCAGCGGCCCGGTGGGATTCGCGGAAAGAAATTCGACTTGAATCTTGTCGCCGGCGCCGGGGCGAATCTGGAATTTGCGCGGCTTCCAGAAATTCGCGGCGACGCGAGCGGCGCGGCGCATCTCGCTATGCCAGTACGCCGGCGCCATCCGAAAATTGATGAAGCCGGGACCGGCGATACTGACCTCGCTTACCTCGGCGGGCAATTCGATGTGCGACTTGATCGCTTCGGCGATTGCGCGCGGCGCTTTGCCTTCCGCACGCGCGAGCGCGAGTGCGATATTGCTCGCCGCATCGCCGTGTGCGGGATCCTTTGGAGCCTCAATAGTGATCGGCGGACTTTGCGAGGCGAGCTTTCCCGACGCATGCGCACGTTCAATCGCGGCGCCGAGGATCGAAACGATAAGCTCCTTCATTCGCTCTAGATCATTATCGTGGCAGATACCGCTCGACGTGTTAAGGCGAAGCTTCCACGGCAATCGACAGAGCGGCCTGCACGAGTCTTACAACTTCATTTCGTCTTCTCCGCCCACGCGGGATCGTACGACAGCGTCGGGTATCCGTTGCCGAGTTGAATCAGCACGCCGTGCGCCGAGCGCGGCGAGATGAAGGCCTCGTAGGAAGTGGGAGACCATTCGGTCTCATCGACGATTCGCACGCCCTGCGTTTTCAGCTCCGCCGCTTTGCCCTTGGAATCGGGAACGTTGAAGGTCAGGTGATGCATCCCCTCGCCCTTCTTTTCCAGGAACTTGTGCAGGAACGAATTTTCGCCGAGCGGCTCGAGCAACTCGATACAGAGGCCGTTCAACTCGAACTCGGCGAGGGTATATCCGGCGGCGGCGTTGGCGTGCTCGAACATGAACTTCGCGCCAAGGATTCCCTCGAAAAATTTGCGCGCCTCGGCGACGCTGCGCACGGCGATTCCAATATGGTCGAGCTTGCCGATCGGTTCGTTTGCCATCGTGACCTTCTCCAGGTGATGCGGTGATTCGGCGAGAGTAGCCGCAGCGCGGGCTCATCTTCAAACTTGCACTCGGGCGCGGAAACGGCGATACAAATCGCGATGCCTTCCTCATCATCGGAATGGAAGATGCCGCCGCTCGCGAAGATTTACGAGGCGCTCGGCGCGGTCGGTGACGGCCGCGTGCGCATCGTCAATGAATCGAGCGCCATCGTGACCTCCTCAACGGGAAAGAAAAGCTACAACGTGGAGACCTCGCCCGGCGGCCGCGAGATTTCGTCCAACGACAACGCCTCGTACTGGCAGAACTATCTGGGCTATCCCGGGATCGCGGTGCTGATCGCGAGGGGCTTCTATCGCGCGCCCGCCAACGTGACCGACGCGCTGGCCGGCATTCCGTGGAAGGACCTCAACACGCGCTTTCGCAACAATTACGAAAAGACACTCGCCGAAGTTGACAAGCTGGTCGAGGAAAACGGTCACGATCCCGACGCCGTCCGGTCCGAAGCCGAGGCGCTGCTCGAATATCTGAAAGAGCTGAAGCCAAAGCGCGGCAGCCGGCGCCGTCCCGCCGCTGAGAAGTCGGCATCTGGCAAATCCTGACGCGGCTGCATCATTATTAGGTATGCAGTCGTTTCCGGTGCTTCACCTGACAGGTTCGCCGCGCGAGCAGGGACGCGCGCAAGGCGCAGAGCTGCGCAAGGCGATCGCGGACGTGCGTGAGCAGTGGCGCGAGAGCCTCGCGACGCGCTTCGGCGTGCATCCTGATCTGTTCATCCGCGACCTGCTCGCCGAAACGAAATTCCTCGACGCGATCAAGCGATGGTCGCCCTCGCTCGTAGATGAGATCGAAGGAATCGCCGAAGGCAGTGGGCGTCCGCTCGACGAAACGATCGCGTTTCAATGCATGGACGAAGAATGGTGGTTCGGCACGATGCGCTATCGCAAGCCCGCGCCTCCGCCTGACAGATGCAGCATCATCGCGGTTCGCGGCGCGGCGGATCGCGCGCCGATCCTCGCGCAGAACATGGATCTGCGCGCGTACTACGACGGCGGCCAGGTCATGATCAACATCACGACCGATCGCGGTCCGCGCGCAAGCGTCATGACGATCTGCGGCATGATTGGTCTCTGCGGCGCAAACGATCACGGCCTCGGCGTGACCGTTAACACATTGTGGCAACTGCCATCGGCCGCAGACGGCCTCCCGGTCGCATGCGTGATGCGCGAGATCCTCGCCCGGCGCGACGTCGCGGAAGCGTCGAGATGGATCCGCGAACCGCGCCAGGCATCGGGCCAGCACTACCTGATCGGCGATCCGAATCACTTCGCGAGCTTCGAAGCGTCGGCGATATCAGTAAACGAAGTCGCATGGCCGGATTCGACGCCCTCCTACGCCCACACCAACCATCCACTGAGCGGAAGCAAAACACGCGTCCTCGCCGCCGAAGAAAACTCCCGCGCCCGCTACGACACGCTCTGTCAACGCATCTCGGATCGCACGCTGACAATCCACGAAGTCAAATCAGCGCTGACCGATCGCAACGGCCCGCATCCAATTTCCGTTAAACCCGAAGTATCCGACCCAATAAGCCCAATGACCTTCGCCTCGATCGTGATGGAGCTGAGCAAGCCGCCAAGAATCGAAATGACCGGCGGCCCACCCTGCTCGAATCAGTTTCGCGCGGTCGCAGCACGATAGGCGAGCTGCCTCTTCTCGATATTAATCTTCGTAGCTCGGGAACAGTTGGCCATTGGAGGTCATGCGGGCGGAACCATGAAAGAAGCCGACGTATTTCGCACCATTCGGCATCCTCACGGAGTGTCTGCTCCCCGCTGGGCGATAAACAAAGTTACCCGCCGTGACGACGCCTTCGTCATCTTCCATTGTGCCTTCGAGTACCAGCGCCCACTCGACACCGCCATGGACATGTTCAGGTATAGACGAGCCGGGCGCAGCCTCAACCAGCATCATCGCTTCCCTGGTTTCAGCGTCCTTGTAGAGGAGCTTCATTCGTAGCCCTGGAACCGTCTCGATCCAGGGCAACGCGGCCACATCGATGTAACTCGATCCCGATAGTGCGAGACGGACTGCTGCGGATTTCGGAATAACGTCGCTCATGACATTGACCACCGCCAGCTTGATGCAACTGAATTTGGATATCGCCCTGCCACGACTAAGGCAACAAAGGACTCACTAAATGCCGCAGGGCGAGTCACGCTGTCGTATCAACGTCGGAGATGCTAGCTTCTCGCGGCTGAGCGGATTTCTGTATGGCGCAGAGCTTTGGCGAACGGATTACTCCCTATCTCACCATTTGGACTGAGCCGCACGCGACGATTCGGCGAATTGTCGAAACCGATCCCGAGCGCAATGTGAAAGCGCTGGCGGCCCTGTCGCCCGCGCTCGCTGTGCTCGAGCGCGAGTGGATGACTGCGCTCGAGGGTCCGATGAGCGCCATCTGGCCCATCCGCGTGCTGTTCGAGGTTGTGATCGTTGCACTTTTCGGAATCGCTTTTCTCTACATCGACGCGCTGTTCATCACTTGGATTGCGCGAGCGTTGGGCGGAACCGGCGGGCCGCGCGAGACGCGCACTGCGCTGGCGTGGGGCAAGATCCCCGCGATCACCGCCTCAGCCGCGAGCATCCTCGCGCTGCTCTCGGGTGCGATGGCGCCACCCGAGATCGGAATCAACGGCCTGCCCAAGATGACGCCGCCTACCTTCGAGTTCGGTGGTATGCATACGGTGCTCGGGCTGTGGGGCTTCATTGTCGTACTGAAAGGGATTGGCGAGGTCCATCAGATTTCAGCGTGGCGCGCGCTTCTCGCCGAGCTGATCGTGCTCATCGCCTTCGCACTCGTGATTACCGGGATGCTCTTGGCGCTCTACGCGCTGATGCACGGCGCCCATCGCTGAGCCGCGCGTCAATCGACGTGCAGCCTTTCCGCGAGGCGCGAGAAGCGCTTGCGCTCGTCCTGGTTGCGGACCGCCTGCTGCAACGCGTTCTTGGTGCCGACCAAGACGCAGACCTTTTCCGCGCGTGTGATCGCCGTGTACAACAAGTTGCGCCGCAGCATCAGGTAGTGGCTCGAATGTATCGGCATCACCACCGCGCGGTACTGGCTGCCCTGGCTCTTGTGCACCGAGATCGCATAAGCGAGGCCGATCTCATCGAGCTCTGACACATCGTAGTCGGCGTGCGTTTCCTCGAACGCGATCGTAAGCCGCGCCTTTTCTGAATCTACCCGCACGATGCGCCCGATCGAGCCGTTGAACACGCCCTTGTCGTAATCGTTGCGAAGTTGGATGACGCGGTCGCCCTCGCGCAGGATGCGATCGCCCGCGCGCAACTCGTGGCCCGCCGGATTAAGCAGGTTCTGCAGCTCGCGATTCAGTATCTGCGTGCCGAGCGGGCCGCGATTCATCGGAGTCAGCACCTGGATATCGCGCGGATCGTTGACACCGAATCGCCCGATCAGGCGCTGGTGCACGAGCTGTTTGATCGTCGCGAGCACGTCGTCGGGCGCGTTGCGCTCGAAGAAAAAGAAATCGCCCTCGGGATCATTCGACAGCAGCGGAAATTCGCCGCGGTTCAGGCGATGCGCATTCGCGACGATCATGCTCTGGCGCGCCTGGCGATAGACCTCGCGCAGCGCGACAACAGGCAGCAGCTCCGATGCGATGATGTCCTTCAGCACGCTGCCCGGTCCGACCGACGGCAGCTGATCGCGATCGCCAACCAGCAGCAGGGAGCAATTCGGCATCAGCGCCGCGAGCAGGCTCGAAGCAAGCTCGATGTCCATCATCGAGGCTTCATCGACGATGACGAAGTTGGCTTTCAGCGGAAATTCCTTGCCGCGCACGAATCCCCCCGTCTCGGGCGCGTATTCGAGCAGGCGATGGATCGTCTTGGCGTCTCGCCCCGTGGCCTCCTGGAGCCGCCGCGCTGCACGTCCTGTGGGAGCAGCGAGAGTGGGCTTAAAGCCAACGTCGTCGAGCGCGGCGATAATCGACTTGAGCAGCGTGGTCTTGCCGGTGCCGGGACCGCCGGTGATCACGGTGACGCGGCTCTGCAGCGCCGTGCGCAGCGCCTGCACCTGCTCGCGCGAAAGATCGAGCTCGGTTGCCTTGAGCGCGGCTTCGACCGCACGATCGATGACGGGCTTCGCGATCGGCCGCGCCGCATCGAGTTCCTTGATTCGCGTCGCGACGCTGACTTCGGCTTCGTGGAGGCGCTTCAAATAAACGGCGGTGTGCTCTGACGCCTGCTCGACGAAGATTTCCCCCGCCTGCGCGAGTTCATCGACGGCGGCGCGCGCCAGTTCGGAATCCATTTCGAGCGCGCTCTCGAACTGCCCCGCCAGGTATTCGAGCGGCGCGTAAACATGGCCTTCGTCGGCCGAGCGCTCGAGCACGTAGAGAATCGCGGCGCGCGCGCGCTGAACGGAATTGCGCGGCACGCCGAGCTTCTCGCCGATCGCGTCAGCGGTGCGAAATCCAATCCCGTAAATCGTTCGCGCGAGCACGTAGGGATCGCGCCTTACGGTTTCAAGCGCGTCCTTGCCGTAGGTCTGATGGATGCGGCGCGCGTGCGCCGCGGCGATTCCATGACCGCGCAGGAAAACCGTGAGCTCGCGCAGCCCCGATGAATCACGCCACGCCGCCACGATTCGCGCTGCGACCACCGGGCCGATTCCCGGCACTTCGCGCATCCGCTCCGGCGCGGTGTCGAGCACCTCGCCGAGGCTTTCGCCAAAGAACTCCGCGATACGCCGCGCGAGGCTGGGGCCAACGCCATGAATTTCCGACGCGAGATAGCGCTCGAGCGCGACCGCGCCTGCGGGCCGAATCGTCTCGAAATCTACAACCTTGAACTGATCGCCGAAGCGCGGATGCCGTTCGACTCGGCCGCGCGCGCGAATCGTCGAGCCGACTTCGAGCATGCCGAAGTTGCCGACGATCGTGATCCGCCGCAACTCGATGCCCTGCCCCATCGACACGGCCGCAACGGAGTATCCGGTCTGCTCGTTGACGTAGAGCAGATGGTCGAGCGTGCCTTCGATCGTTTCTTCGGCGGTATGTATCGAGTCGTTCAAGTGGAGCGTCCGCGACTATCAAGAATTGCGAACGCGGCAGAAGGCGTAAAGAGCGCGCGCCGGATCCTTCAACAGCTGGTCAGACCTTGACCGTCTCCCACTTGCCGCCGTAGAAACGCAGCGTCTTCACGGTCGAGCGCACGGTATAGTCGGCGATTATCGACCACCAAATCCAGACGATATCGAAGTGGTTGTACCAGATGATGATCGTGAGAAAGAGCCGCATCCCGTAAAAGCCCGCGAGCGAGCCCCACAGCGGAAAGCGCGAATCGCCCGCACCACGCAACGCGCCGGTGATCGTCCAGTCTATCGCCATCAGAGGTTGGGCCGCGCCGAGCGCATACATGAACGCGACGGTGTAGAGGATGACCTGGTGATCGTCGATGAAGAGCGCGGCAATCTGGCGCGCGAACACGATAAACACCAAGCCCATCGCCGTCATCAGCACGACCGCCATCCCGGTCGATTCCCATCCCGCCTTGCGGGCGAAATGCGGATTCTCCGCGCCGAGACCTTGCCCGACGAGTGTAGCTGATGCCGAGGAGAATCCGAATCCCGGCAGGAACGAGAGTGCGAGAATCCTGACGCCGATGAAATACGCAGCGACTTCCTTGGCGCCGTAGCGCGCGACGAACGCGACGTAGGCGACGAAGCCGAACTGGATCACGAGCTGCTCGATCGCGGCCGGATTTCCGACGCGCAGGATGCGCCAGCCGAGATCGAGATCAGGCCACAGTGCACGCCACCGGAAGTTCAGCACCATGCTGTCGAACGACAGCGCCCAGAAGAAAAGCAGCCCGCCGATCGCGATCGCGATCAGCGTTGCAAAGGCGGAGCCATCGACGCCCAGCGCCGGCATCCCGAACTTGCCGAAAATCAACACGTAGTTAAGGAAGATTGCGAGCACGTCGATGAAGCCACCGATCCAGAGCGGCGTGCGGGTATCGCCCGCGCCGCGCAGCCCCGACGCGCACATCAGGAAGATGCCCTGGAACGGTTCGGAGAGCATCACCACTTGCAGATAACGCGCGCCCATCCGCGCCATCTCGCCTTTGACCTGGAAGAGGCCCATCAGCGGCGTCGCGAAAACGATCACGGGGATTGCGATGATCGTCGAGACCAGCACGCCGAAGATCACCGACTGCTTCAGCACCTCTTCGGCGTTATCGCGATCGTTGGCGCCCATGTAGCGCGCGACCAGCGCGATCGTGCCGGTTCCTACCGCGGCGATTCCCGCACGCACCGCGCCGAGAATTTGCGTCGCGAGTCCCACCGCGCCAACCGCCTCGGCGCCGAGCCGCCCCACCATCAGCATCGCGGCCAGGCCGAGTATCGAGTCGAGCGCGAATGACAGGATGACGGGCCAGGCCAGCGCCCACACTTCCGCGCGGATTCCCGACTCCGGCGGCAGCGCGACCGAGGTCGCGCGTTCGCCGCCTAAGTCCGGAACGGACTCGAGCATCTCGGACATGATTGTGAGCAGTTACTACAGTCCGAGGCGTGTCAGTCAAGACGCCTCGGCGCGGCGCGGCTTCGCGAGGCTACGCGCTCACGCAGCGTCGGCCCGTTCAGGCAATATCGCGGTACCCACAGCGACGCGCACCGGAAGAATCACAAGGCTCAGGCCGTAGAGCTGAAGCCAGTTCTGCAAGTCGAGGGCCGTGTGATTGTGCAGGAAGCGGCCGATGAAGCCCTCGACCTCGTCGGAAAAAATCAACTTGCCGGCAAAGAACACGACGTGCGGAAACTCGTGCGCGACTTCGAGGCAGAGGCGGCGCAGCTCCAGCACGACGTCGGGTGAAAGTCCCGCGCGCAGCTCCGGATGCAACCCCATGTCGGCGGAGAAGACGCAATACTCCTGCAGATCGTCGGCGAGCCGCTGCTCGAGTTCGCGAATCTCGGCGGGTCCTTTCAGCAGCGCCGAATCCACTTCGCCCACGCCGATGAACACGACGTTGCGGAACTCGCCGCGAAACAGTTGCGTCACCGTCATGAGCGTGGCGAGGCCGAGGCCGTTGAAGCCGCTGACAAGGATCGCGGCCGTCGGCGCGTCGGGATTGAACGGGCCAGCGGGAACTTTCTCGGCGCTGTAGAGCTTCGGCAAAATCGCCGCCTCGAGATGCTCGACGGCATTCGCGACGGCCTGGTAATGGCTCCGCACGGCGTAGCAGACAATGATAAGACCGCCAGTGATCAGGATCGTCACCCAGCCGCCTTCCTGGAACTTTAGCGTCGTCGTCAGCACGAGGATCGTCGCCGTAAAGACGCATCCGAGGCCGTTGACGAACAGCTTGCGCCGCCAGCGCTTGTCAGACTTGCGCTCCATAAACCAGTGCACGCTCATACCAAGCTGCGACAGCGTGAAGGTGATGAAAACGTTGATCGCGTAGAGCACGACCAGCAGATCGACCTTCGCATGCGTTCCGACCAGGATCAGAAACGAGGCAACCCCCATCGCGACGACGCCATCCTGCGTGACCAGGCGCGCGCTGAGATTGGAGAAGCGGCGCGGCAGCCAGCGATCGGTCGCCATCGTCGCGAGCACGCGCGGTCCGTCGATAAATCCGGTCTGCGCGGCGACGAACAGCAACGCGCCCTCGGTGATAAGCGTGAACACGACGAGGCCCCTTCCGATCGAGAGGCCGCCGATCTTCCACTGCCCCGCGATATGCGTGAAAAGGACCGCGTTCATCGTCTGGCCGGGTAGCGGATGCACCGCTTCGAGCAGATACGCGACCAGGATTCCGCCGGCGAGGAACGCCAGCGACACGGCCATGTAGATCATCGTGCGCTTGCCGGTGACGGTTCGAGGCTCGCGCAGGATCGGCAGACCGTTGCTGACGGCTTCGATACCGGTGTAGGTGCCGCCGCCCATGCTGTAGGCGCGGAAGAAAATCGCGGCCACGGCGATAAATCCCAGCGAGCCGATACTCGAATGCACCTCGCCGACCGCGTCGCGCATGATCGTGGGAAACTCAAACGCGCGGCTCAGCAGCGCGTATCCGACCAGCCACGCATGCATCACCACGAACATGATGAAGATTGGAAGCAGCGACAGCACCGATTCCTTGGCGCCGCGTAAATTCATCGCGACCATCAAGATGACGATCACCAGCGCGAAGACGAATTTGGCCGAATGCCATTCGAGCGGCAGGAAGCTGAATATCGCGTCCGCGCCACTCGCGATCGACATCGAGACTGTCAGCACGTAGTCCACGATCAACGCACTGCCCGAGACGAGACCGAAGTATGGGCCCAGCAAGCGCGTCGCAACCAGATAACCGCCGCCACCCGTCGGAAAAAGATCGATCGTCTGCGAGTACGACGCCGAGATGATGAAGACGGTAAGCGCCGTCATCATCGCAAGGAAGACTGCGAGATACTGGTGCTCGCCTAAGGCGCGGAAAGCCTCGTCAGGACCGTAGCAGGAAGAGCTCAGACCATCGGAGCCAAGGCCGACCCAAGCCAGGAACGCGACTAGTGAAATATGATGAAAGATTCCAGGGTCGCGCACGTCGCGCGGGGGTCCGATGAGTATCTGCGTTATGGTGCGCCGGCGGGGGCGCTGGGCGTCTGTGCGATTCTTTACTTGCATCAATCCAGCTCGCTCACAAGCGAGCTAGAATCTATGCATAATGCAATCCGGTCGCAAAGGAATCGTGCAAAATGCGTTAGACTGAATAGCTGGCGCGCTCCATGCCAAGCTGATAGCGCGCCGCGTCGATAACATTCTGCATCAACGCCAGCACGGTCATCGGCCCGGTGCCGCCCGGGTTCAGCGTGATCCACCCGGCGACATCCTTGACCGCCTCGAAGTCAACGTCGCCGACGAATTTTCCGGGACCGATGCGCCGAAAGCCCACATCGATCACGCACGCGCCCGGCTTGACCATGTCGGCGGTGATCAGAAACGGCTGGCCGGTATTGGCGCCGACACAGGGCACGAGGATATCGGCCTCGCGGCAGATGGCGGCGAGATCGCGCGTATGGCGATGGCACCAGGTCACGGTCGCGTTGCGCAGGCGTCCGCCGAGGATCATCGCCGTTGGCTTGCCGGCGATATCGCTGCGGCCGATCACGACCGCGCGCATCCCATCGACCGGCACCTTGTAATAATCGAGGAGAGTCAGCACTCCGCGCGGAGTGCATGGGATGAATGTCCCCCATTGCCCGCGATAGAACCCGCTGACGCTCGACGCCGCGACCGCATCGACGTCTTTGAAGGCGGCGATCGCGTCGAAGAGCCGAAACCGATCGACGTGTTCCGGAATCGGGAGCTGTAGCAGGATCCCGGTTGTCGCCTGGTCATGATTGAGCTGGCCTACCAGATCGAGCATCGAGGCCGTCGTTACTTCGCTCGCGGTGAGCTTGATCGTGCGGCTGTCGCATCCGAGATCGGCGGCGAAGCGCTGCTTGTTCTTGACGTATTGCCGCGAGGCGGGATCGTCGCCGACGAGCACCGCAACGAGAGAGGGCGTGTACTGATAGGTCTGCTTGAGCTCTTCGACGTGACGGCGCAGCTCGGGCATCAGAAGCGCACTGAGATGGCGCCCGTCCATTATAATTGCAGACATCGCCGACTCTCGATCGAGTATAGCACTCGACAGGATGGGGCAAGGCGCTGTGGAAAAAGCCACGCCCCTGTTGGCAGATCGTCAGCGAGTCGTCTCGTGACTGCAACTTTGGTTTGATATTTTTGTGGAGCCGATGAATGCGCCCAAGCGCACCGTCCTTTACGATCTTCACCTGAAACTCGGCGCGCGGATGACGGTTTTTGGTGGCTTCGAGATGCCCGTGCAGTACGTGGGCATCATCGATGAGCACGTTGCCGTGCGCACCAGTGCGGGAATCTTCGATCTGAGTCACATGGGCGAGTTCGAGGTGAGCGGACCGCACGCGCTGGAACTGCTCGAGCGAGCGTTCACCAACTCCGCCGCACGGCTGCGCGAAGGTCAGGCGCAGTACACGATCATGTGCGCGGAGGACGGCGGCACGCTCGACGATCTGATCGTGTACCGCCTCGGCCCTGAGCGCTACATGCTGTGCGTGAATGCGTCGAATATCGATAACGATCGCGAATGGCTGCTGGAGCTGAACGGCGGCCGCGCGCGGTTCGAAGATCAGAGCGACGCGACATCATTGATCGCGATCCAGGGACCGCAGGCCGTTGCGATTCTGGCAAAGCTCGCCGACTTTGCCATCGCGAACGTGCCGCGCTTCGGCTTCGCGTTCGCCAACGTTGCTGGCGCCCAGTGCCTCGCGGCGCGCACGGGGTACACAGGTGAGGACGGCTTCGAACTGTTCCTTAAAAATGACGGCACGCGCAAAGTGTTCGAGGCGCTGCTCGATTCCGGATCCGTCAAGCCGGTCGGACTCGGCGCGCGCGACACACTCAGACTTGAAGCATCACTTTCACTTTACGGGCACGAGCTGGACCGCTCGACGTCGCCGCTCGAAGCGGGCTTGCAGCCATTCGTGAAGCTGGGCCGAGCTTTCATCGGATCGAAAGCGCTCGAGGATCAGCATCAAAACGGAACTAAGAAACGTCTGGTAGGCATCAACACCGAGGACGGAAAAACCGTCGCACGCCAAGGCTACAAGCTGATTCGCGACGGCAACGAAATTGGAGTCGTAAGCAGCGGCACCTTCGCGCCGTGGATCGGACGCCCGATCGCGATGGCTTACGCATCGACGGGCAGCGGTTCGCCGAAGTATGCGCCCGGTGATCGCGTCGAGGTCGAGGTTCGCGCCCGGCGGGTGCCCGCCACGGTTGTGAAGATGCCTTTCTATCGCCGCGGCGACGCGCGCCTCGGCGCGCGCGGCGGGGTATGATCATTAGCGATTTTGCGATGGAGCTGATGCGGGCGGAGACGAGGATATTCAATGAGATTCATGCCACACACCGAGTCTGACGTCGCGGCGATGCTCAAGGTCGTCGGCGCCGGCAGCCTCGAGGATTTGATCGCGCACGTGCCTGCGGAGTTGCGCGCGACGGCGGCGATTGCGCTCGAGCGGGGGCGCACTGAAGCTGAAGTATCGCGTGAGATTTCCGCGCTGGCCGCGATGAACGCGGGCGCGCGCGATTTCACGAGCTTTCTCGGTGGTGGCTATTATCGCCACTACGTCCCGGCCGCCGTTCGCGCCGTTATCGCCCGCGCCGAGTTCGCCACCAGCTACACTCCCTACCAGGCCGAGGCGAGTCAGGGCACGACGCAGGCGATTTTTGAATTTCAGACGCTCATCGCGCAGCTCACCGCGATGGAAGTCGCGAACGCGAGTATGTACGACGGTGCCTCTGCCGCTGCCGAGGCTGTGCTGATGGCGCATCGCCTGCAACCGAAGCGGCGCATCGTCGCGATGTCGCGGGGGTTGTGGCCGGACTATCGCGCCACGATTCGCACGTATCTCAGCGCGCTCGGCGAAGTGGAAATCGTCGAGCTTCCTTTCGATCCCGCAAGCGGCACGACGAGCACGACCGCGCTCGAGGCGATCGCCAACGATCACCTGCTCTGCACCGTGATCGGATATCCAAACGCGTTCGGTATCGTCGAGCCGCTCGGCGCGCTGACAGCGATCGCGCATCGCGCAGGCGCGATAGCGATTTCGGCTACCGCGGAAGGTCTCGCGCTCGGGCTGCTGAAGCCTCCCGGAGATCTCGACATCGATATCGCAGTCGGCGAAGGACAAAGTTTTGGACTGCCGCTTCAGTTTGGCGGACCGGGGTTCGGCTTTCTCGCGGCGCATATGGTGAACGTTCGTCAGATGCCAGGACGGCTCGTCGGTCAGACTCACGATCGCGATGGACGCCGCGCATTCACGCTCACGCTCGCGACCCGCGAGCAGCACATCCGCCGCGAACGCGCCACGTCGAACATCTGCACTAACCATTCGCTGTGCGCTCTGGCCGCGACGGTTTATCTCTCGCTGATGGGTCGCACGGGGCTGCGCGATTTGGCGGAGCGCAACGTCGAGCTCGCGCATCAGGCGGCCGATACTCTGACCGCATCCGGACTCAAGCCGCTTTTCAACGCGCCGTTCTTCAACGAGTTCGTGATCAACGTTGACGGCGCCGCAGCCGCGCTGCGTGCCGCCGAGCAACACGGGATTCTCGCCGGCCTCGCGCTGGGACACGACTATCCCGAACTGGCAGGAAGCATCCTCGTCTCGGTGACCGAAATGAACGATGGGGACGACTTCAGCCGCCTCGCCGGCGCGCTTGCGGAGGTGCGCTGATGGCTACCGCAGGACGAATCGCGCGCATCGAGCCGGTCGCAGAGCCGCCGCATGAGCATCGGAGCGAGCCCGTCGCTGGCGTGCCGCTAATTTTCGAGCGCTCCTCCAGTGGCCGCCGCGGCGCCGACCTTCCGCAGCGTGCGGAAGGCACGGTGCGCGGCGCCGAAATTCTCGGGCGCGAGCTGTGCCGCGAGGACCTCGAAGGATTTCCCGAGCTGAGCGAGCCGCAGGTGCTGCGCCACTTTCTGCAACTGTCGCAGCTCAACTTTGGCCAGGCGCTCCAGTTCTATCCGCTCGGCTCGTGCACGATGAAGTACAATCCGGTGCTCAACGACGAGATGGCCTCGCTCGCCGGGTTCGCCGCGCTTCATCCCGCGACGCCGCCGCACCTGGCGCAGGGCGCGCTCGAATTGATGGAGCGGATGGAACGCGCGCTCGCCGAGATCACCGGAATGGACGCCGTCTCTCTCCATCCCGCCGCCGGTGCGCAAGGCGAGCTTTCCGGCCTCTTGATGGTGCGCGCGTATCACAAAAAGCGCGGAGCGCATCGACATAAAGTCATCATCCCCGATACGGCGCACGGCACCAACCCCGCGAGCTGCACGCTGGCGGGCTTCAAGGTGATAGTCGCCAAGTCGAACAAGCGCGGCTTCCTTGCGGCCGATGAAGTCCGCCGCCTCGTTGACGACGATGTCGCCGCGATGATGGTGACCAATCCCAACACGCTCGGGATCTTCGAGCCCGAGATTGGCGAGATCGCAAGCGTCCTGCACGAGCGCGGCGCCCTGCTCTATCTCGACGGCGCCAACATGAACGCTCTCCTCGGCGTGGCGAAGCCGGGGCACATGGGCGCCGATATCGTGCAGCTCAACCTGCACAAGACTTTCTCGACGCCGCATGGCGGCGGCGGTCCCGGCGCGGGTCCGATCGCCGTGAGGGCTCATCTCGAGCAGTTCCTGCCGATGCCACGGCTTAAGCGCACCCCGGCCGGCCTGGAATTCGACAGTGATCGCCCCGACGCGATTGGCAGGATGCGCTCGTATCACAACAACTTCGGCATGATCGTGCGCGCCTATGCGTTCATCCTGGCGCTCGGCGGCGACGGCCTCGCGCTGGCGAGCCGCCTTGCGATTCTCGGCGCCAATTACATCCGCAAGCGCCTCGAAGATCATTACCCCAGCGCGACGCGCGAACCTTCGATGCACGAGTGCGTGCTCACCCACGATCTCGAAAAGCGCGCCGACGTGAGCACGCTCGAAATCGCCAAGCGCCTGCTCGATTTCAAGATGCATCCGCCGACGATCTATTTTCCGCTGGTGGTGCCGGGGGCGCTGATGATCGAGCCGACCGAAACCGAGAGCCGCGAAATCCTCGACAGTTTTATCGATACGATGGAGCGGATTTACGAAGAGGCGCTGAGCGAGCCCGATCTGATCAAAACCGCGCCGCGCACCCTGGTCGTCTCGCGCGTCGATGAAGCCGAAGCCGCGCGCAAGCCGATCCTCAGATGGTGGCCTGAGAGCACGTAGGCGCCCTCGATTGTTGCCAACGCGGCTAGATCTGCGACGCGCGGAAGATCGCGAGCGCGCGCGCGTAATCCTCTGGCGTATTGACGTTGATGAAACTGCGCAACTGCGGGTCGATATTTCTGAGCTCCGCTGCGTCGACGCCGCGAACATTCAACTCGTCCAGTAGCGCAAGCATCCGCTTCTCGCCGCGTGCGATCAGTCCGGCAATCTTGCCAGCGGCGTCGCGGCGGTAGGCGGCGCACAATACCTGTTCGCGGCCGTCGACGAGCGGAATCGCCGCGTCATGATCGCCGATCAATTCGCAAAGCCTGGTTGCCAGCTCCGCTTTCATCAAGGGCAGATCGCATGAACACGCAAACGCGATCGCATTGGACGATGCGAGCAGTCCGCGGCGCAGTGCCTCGAGCGGACCGGCGAACTGCTCTTCGTCGTGAATCAGTTTTACGCCCGCCCGCTCGATGCCCGCGCCATCCGGTGCAACAACCACGATTATCTCGGCGAAACGCCGCGCGAGCTCGTGGGCGACGCGGCGCAGGATCGGGACGCCGCCGAAGTCGAGCTGAGCCTTGTCGGCGCCCATCCGCGAGCTGCGTCCACCAGCCAGCACGATCGCGCTCGCATTCATGAGGTGCAGCTAGGCCGCGCGCGCGTTCGCCGGCACGCGGTTGGCGCGCAGCTCGGTGCCAACGAGGCGCAGGACCTCGGGGTGATAAAGGAGCGCGAGATGCCCGGTGTGCTCGAGAATCTCGATTCGCCCGAACGCGAGCGGGCTCGTGAGCAACTTCATCGGCGCGGGCACGATCGGATCCTGATCGCCGAAGATCGCAAACTCGCGCGGACTGTATTGTATCGCCAGATAGGGCGCGCCCAGCGAGATAAAGCTGCGCACGCGGCTCCGCGGCGCGCCCGCGACGTAGGTCCGCGCGATCGTGCCGCCAAGGCTGTGTCCCACCAGATGCACGCCGCTGCCGTCGTCGCGTTCCTCGACGATTCGCGCGAGGCGCTCGGCCGAGTTCACAATCGGCTGCCGTCGCGGATACTCGAAGTACGCGATGTTGTCGAAGCCGGCCATCCGCAGGTAGATCGCAAGCCCGAGCAGATTGGCGCGGCTGCCGCCGAGGCCGTGAGCCAGGACGACAGGCTCGCTCGTCGGCATGAAGCCGAGCCGTTCGGCACGCTGCGCAAGCCAGTCGAGCGGATACGAGGCGAGGATGCCGCCCAGAGCGGCGAGTTCGGCCGCGATCGTTCGTGAGTTCATCGCACGTCGTCCTGGCTTGAAGCTAACCGCCACCAGCACGAGCGGCAAGGTCCGAGCGATTGCACATTGCGATGGACGGGGCGCAAAATCGCGGGCGCACGGGCCGCATGGGCGGCGCAATCCCCCTGGAGGTCGATAGCGATGAGCGAAGCCAAGGACGCGCGCAACCCCAGCCGCGGTTACTTCCGCGACAAGTCCGTCGTCGTCACCGGCGCCTCCAGCGGTATCGGCTATGACGTGGCGCTGGCGTTCGGCAGCCAGGGCGCCAACGTGGCCGTGCTCGCACGACGGCGGCTCCAACTCGAAGAACTCGCGCAGAAGATCAACGCGGCGGGCGGCAAAGCGCTCGCGCTCGATTGCGACGTGACCGATCGCGCGCGCGTGTTCTGGTCGATCGACCAGGCGCGGGAGGCGTTCGGCAAGGTCGATATCCTCATCAACTCCGCGGGACTGCTCATCACCGGCGCCGTCGAAGAAATGCCGCTCGCCGATCTCCAGCGCATGATGGACGTGAACGTTTACGGCGCACTCAACGCGATGCACGCCGTGCTGCCGCTGATGCGCAAGCAGAAGACGGGCAATATTGTGAATATCTCGTCGCTTGCGGGGCGGCGCGGCGTCAGCCCGATCGGCGGTTACAGCGCGACCAAGTTCGCGCTGGTCGGGATGACCGAGGCGCTGCGCGTCGAGCTCTTCGGCACCGGAGTACGCGTCTCGCTCGTGATGCCGGGAGTGATCGACACGCCGATGGGGCGCGGCGCGCTGCGTCACGAATCGATCAAGGGATTGCCGGCGATGATGGCGATGCCGGCGCGATGGGTAACTTGGGCGGTTCTCGCCGCGGCGGCATTTGGATTGACCGAGGTGGACGTTCCTCCGGGCGCCGCGGTCGCCGAAAAGCTCGCCTCGCTGTTCCCCGGCGTCACCGATGCGTTCATCAGCGTCGGAACTAAGATCCTGCGTACGGCATCCTCGATCATGGGCGGCGCGGACGACGAAGAACCGAAGAAATGACCGATAGTTAGCGACGAGCGACAATCCGAATTAGGTCGCGCGAGCCTGCGGCTCGCGCATGCCGACCGTGTATTCGGCGACCAACAGTTTTGCGGGATCGAGATCATGGAGCGGGATGCCCGCATCGGCAAACCAAACCGCGTTGCCGTGCAGCGGCGGCGGACCGCCGCTACTGCCGCCGCATGATGCCGCGCGGTCCCCTCATGTTCGCTCTCTTCGACCAGGTTTTCTAAATAGCAGCAAAAGTTAACCAGCGGATACTATTGATACGGCCCGGGGAGCGCAAGACGCGGCGGTGACTTTTAGTTAGCGTGGACGAGAAGATGGTTGCGGGTAACCCAGGCGATAGTGGCGCGCGGGGAAAAGAAACGCGGCGCCCTTGCGGGCGCCGCGTTGGTCAGACTCGAGCCAAGCGAATCTATCAGTGCGCGGGGCCTACGATCAGGCCGGTGGGCGCAGCCAGCGTTGTATTAGCGCCGCTCACGAACGAATTCGGTACGAGTTGTCCGCCCGCGCCAATCGCGCTCAGGTTGTACCTGGACAAGCTCGGCGATTCAGCATCACCGCCGTCGTTGGCGACGATAAGGAAGTTCAGCTTGGTATCGACCGAGACGCCGTTCGGGTCATCCAGGCTCGCGGTGCCACCAACTGCGTGCGGAACGATCGCCGCAACTGGCGTCGGAGCCGCTCCGGTCGTGGCCGCTGCAATCTGGGCCGCCGAGAACTCAACCACCGTTCCCTGACCAATCGTCGGCGTCGCCGCCGGAGCAGCCTGCGCTTGCAAAGCATCCGACGTTGGTTCGGCAGATGGCGCGAAATCCGGCTGTTCATTGGTCACAAACAGGTCGCCATTGCCGTCAAAGGACAATCCCCATGGCGCATTGAGACTGTCAGTTCCCTGTCCGGTCGTTACTGATGCGAAGTTGGCATCAGAGGTAATCGGGCCGGTCGACGCAGCCAGCGTTGCGGCGTCGAACTCCAGCAGACCAAAACCATTACCCGGCGTTGAGCCGTTGTTCGCGACCCACAAGTCACCGCTGGAGTCGAAGGCCATGCCCAACGGCATATCGAATTCGTCGTCATCGGTCAGCGTCAGGGTCGGCGTAACATTGCCAGGAGGTCCGGCCAACTGCGCTGCCGAGAATTCAAAAATCTCGTTGGCGCCGGTATCGCTCACCCAGAGATTTCCCTCCGAGTCGAAGACTGCGAATTGGGGAAAAACGAAATCATCCGTGGTGATGAACTGGGTTGGTGTGAGATTGAGAGTACCGCCGGGAGACGATAATTGCTTCGACGTGAATTCGAACACCAGAGCGGTACCGTCGTCCATTTGGTCACCGCCATCGATGACCCATAGATTCTTGTTTGAATCGAATAGCGTATCCTGGGGCGCGGTGAAGGTCGGCGCGACGGTACCCGTCGTGTTGGTTATGATTTTGCGCGGCGGGGTGTTCTTTGTGCCGACACCGAGTTGCCCCGATGTAAACTCGTCGACTTGCGCAGCAACTTGATCCGCGACCCATACGCCATCGCCCAGAAAGAAAAACGAATTGCTGCTGCCGCCGCATGACGCTGCGCCGAATGTCATCGCCACGCCGGCCGCCAGCAGAGCGCCACCCCACCATCGCGAGATCGCGCCCCTGCTCAGATCACTCCTCGACCACCTGGAATTGCCAGTCATTGTCCCCTCCTAAAAACTAAACCGTTGATGAAGAAAACGAACAGTCGGCATAATATTCATCATGAACGTTAATCGCAACGAAAAGCGCGCAGAAAAGTGACTGACGGTTAATCCCAAATGAACAACCAAAAGCCGCAACCTGAAAGGCGGGGCGTGCGATCCGACGGATATGCCGATTCCCGATTCAATTGTTTGTGTGAATCAATCATACTTTAGAGATTCGCCGATTAAACCGCATTTCTTCGGATGAGGATGCGATAGAGGGTCAAAAGTTAACCTACGAGGACCTTTGGCGAGAGCGATTCCTTAACAAATTGTAATCATTTCAAGGACAAGGAGACATCGCGTGGAAATCAATGGCATGGCGCACGTAATTCTTACCGTCAGCGATTTCGAGAAATGCTACGCATTCTACGAGAAACTGCTCGTTTTTCTCGGACTCAAACCGGTGATTCAAAGCGAAGAGATGCTCTATTGCGTCGGCGGAAGGACCGCAGTTGGAATTATGCGTTGCGACGAGCGGTATCGCGGTGAGAAATTTGTCCAGCGCCGCGTCGGGCTGCATCATGCATGCTTTCGCGCCCGCGAGCGCGCCGATGTCGACGAGGCGTATCGCTTCGTCCAGTCGCTCGGCGCGAAGATCGTGCATCCACCCGAGGAGGGTGCCTGGGCGCCGGGCTACTATTCAGTGCTGTTCGAGGACCCCGACGGTATCCGGCTCGAGATCAATCACGTCCCAGGCAAAGGCCTGCTCGCGTAACTGATTGTTAGCGACGTCCGAGCCCTCTGAAATCCTGCGCCCGTTATTTCACGGGAGGGGGTCGCCGGCGCGCCAAAGGCGCCGCGGTCAGGTGAGGGTTCTGGAAAGTTGAGTTACAGCGAAGAGCTAATTGAGGATCCTGAATTCGAGTGTGACTGACAGCTCGATGATCCTGCACCCTCACCTGGCTGGCGCGCGATTTCGCGCGTCAGCCACCCTCTCCCGTGACTTAACGGGAGAGGGTGCCTGAGGGATTCAGAGTCAGCATCAATAATAGTCGACCGGATCGATCTGGCGCTTGGCGCCGTACCAGAAGAGCATGTTCTCGGTGAGGCCCTGCCAGGTGAATTTGCCCGGCGGCAGGAGCAACCGCTTGAACATCGACTTCATCGAATAGAATTCCTTCGTGCAGCGCCACACACCTTCTTCGACTTCCTGCGGCGAGAGCCGCTTCGGCACGAACATGCAGCGGAAGTTGTTGGTGTAAAGGTCGGCGTCGGGAATGATGACGCGGCCCTCGGCTTCGAGCTGGGTGCGCATCGGCGTGCCCTTGCGCGGCGTCACGGTGTTGAAGAACGCCTCGGGCGCCCTCACCTCGTGCAGGAACTTGAGCGTGTCGTCGAAAATCTTCGGATGATCTTCCTCGAGGCCGAACAGGAAGTTCAGCGAATAGTAGATGCCGTATTTCTCCAGGCGCCCGAGCAGTTTCTTGTACTGGCCCGAGTGGTTCTGGATCTTGTTCATCGACAGTAGCGATTCCTGGCTGATCGATTCCACGCCGATATTGACGTGGAACACTCCCGCCTTGGCCGCGAGATCGAGCAGGTCTTCGTCGTGATTCGAGTTGACCGTCCACAGGCACGAGAAGCGAATGTTCAGCGGCTCGAGCGCCTTGAACAGCTCCTTGGCGAACTTGTGCTTGCCGGTGATCTGATCGTCGATGAACTGGAAGCGGCGAAAGCCCGTGATCTTTATTGTCTGCTTGATCTCTTCGACGATGTCGCCGATTGGGCGCGTGCGATACGAGCCTTCGTAGAAAACCGGGATCTCGCAGAACGAGCAGCGATAGGGGCATCCACGGCTGGCCTGGATCGGCACCGCCTTGAACATGTAGCGATTCAGCTTGAGCAGCTCGTGTCGCGGACGAGGCAGGTTCTTGAGATCGTGAACTTTGTCGGCCTTGTAAACCTGCTTGAGCTTGCCGTCGCGCCAATCCTGCAGAAGCTCGGGCCACACCAGGTCGGCCTCGCCCTGCACGACGGCGTCGCAGTGTCTGAGTGCTTCCTCAGTTTGAAGGGTCGCATGGAAACCGCCGAAAACCACGGGGATACCACGGCGGCGGAACTCGTCACCAAGCTTGTACGCACGCAGCGACGCGCCGATGGTCGTGGTCATGCCGACGAGATCCCATCCGCCATCCCAGTTGATGTCTTCGAGGCGCTCATCGCACAGCGTGACGTCGTATTCGTCGGGCGTGAGTCCTGCCATCAGAGGGATCATGAGACCCATAATGAGCCGCCATCGCGACTTGTGCGGAGTGCCGTCGAGGTGGACGGTGGTAGGTTGCACCAGCAGGATTTTGGGCTTTTTGCCTGTCATTCTTGTGATCCCTTCCCATCAAGCCCGGCCGGGCTGACCCGTCGGGCAGTAAGCCACATCAGGGCGAACGCGAATACGTAAGTACCGAAAGCGGTCCCCCAAGCGAACCACTCTAACCGATCGATTAGTGCCAATACCACAAGGATATAGGCGAAGTCGCGGCCGCTCCATCGGTCGACGGCGTCGAGCCACTTGGCGGCTTGGTCGCCACGAATCCGAAACGCGCGCCAGGTTGCGAACGCGCACATCGCGAAGCCGCCGAGCACCAACGGAATCAGGTAAAGGTACGCGCGGCTCATGCTCGCGCGATAGCATCCGAGGAAGAGGCCGATAAACAGCGCGACGTGTACGACGTTGTCGGTGAAAATATCGAGCTGGCCGCCAAACTTCGACTCCGACATCTGAAGGCGCGCAAGCTCGCCGTCGACGCCGTCGAGCGTGACGGAAAAGAGAAACAGAATTGATGCCAGGAGCCGGGTCCAGTAGCCCGGAATCGAAAAGAGCCAGGCCGTGCCGACGCCGAGGATCGTGTTGGCGATCGTCACCTGGTTGGGCGTGATCTTGGTCTGCGCGAGGCGATAGCTGATTTGCCACGAGAGCTTGCGATCGATGAGGCGTGCGAGAATCGCGTCTTTGGCGGCGGTTTCATTGCGCAGCTCACGCGCAAGGCGCAGCTCGGCCTCATCGCGATCCTCGAGGCGACCGTTCAGCGCAAACGGTAAAAGCGTCGATGAATCGCGGCGAATATCGTTGCCAAGGCCGCTGCCCTTCAGGATCTCGCCAATCGGGCCGACGGCGATTTCGCCGCCGCGATCGTAGTCCGTGGTTGAAGTGCGTACGACTGACGAAGGATTCGCGTCGGAGTCCGCAATAATCCGGGCCAGATGAGACTTGGCGAGGACGAGGTTTCCTGAAAGCGCGAGCGCGCGCGTCTCAGGCCCAAGGCCATCCTGTTTCAGCGCGTCGTCGGCCGAATCGACGAGGGTGATGTTTGCCCCATTCTTGAAGCGGCCGAGCGAACTCTGGATTTCATCGCGCTGCCCGGGAGCGACTTCGATAACGAAGCGCTTCACTCCGGCGCGCTCGCAATTGAGCATCAGGCGTTCGAGCAGCGGGCGGCCGAAAATGCTGTTATTTGCGCGGGAAGGGGCCGATATTAGCGCGGTTTCAATCAAATTTTGTCTTCACCTGACCGCCTGAGCGATCGGTCAATGGGGCACAAGGTAACATGCTCTTAAAGCGATAGCGAGTAGGTTTGCTTCTTCAAACGGCATCTTTTCATGAGCCGTTCTGCTGTAGCTGCCGTTGCATCTGCGCCACGAGCCCTTTGTACGAGCTGCTTTTCATCACAGCCTGAATCTGCGTCGTGACCGTGGCGGCAAGACTCTCGCCGTCGAGCATGATATCGGCCACACGCCATCGCCCGCCCTGCCGCTCGAGCACATAGTTGATGGAAACTGCCGATCCGTCGTCTCTTTTGACAGTGCTCGGCACAATTTCGTCCGTGCCCTTTGATGTCTCAGCGCCCAGTTTGATTTCGATTCCGCTGAAGAATTGTGCCGCGCGCGGGTATGCGACTTTTTCGAGCAATTGCGCTAGCAGCGCAACGAAGTGGCTGCGCTCCGCAGTATCGAGCTTGCTCCATTGCGCGCCGAGCGCCTGCTTGGCGAGCGTCCGAAGCGCGAGAGAGTCGTTGATCGACGCGATTATACTGGCGCGCGTTGATTGGTCAGTCGTGGTACGCAGCTTGCGTATGCCGTCGAGCATTTGCTCGACCGTCGCCCGCGCTGATGGCGGTGCTGCCGCATTCGATGCTGTTCGCGTTCCGATCAAAGCGACGATCACGAGCAGGGCTGTGAGCGGGCGGACAAGAATCGCGAGCGCTGAGCGCAAATGGGATCTCCGAAATGTTACGCGGGTGCGAAACGAGCGTTTTTTCTTAGATGCCTACGAAGCAGGAGTCAATGCAGCCGAGTTTTGCGGGACTGCGTCACCAATCCGTAATCCCATCCGTTATAGAGGCGGTGGGTCGCGGCTGGTACACTTTGAGGCGGCTGCTTGTAATGGTCAAAGGCCTGCTGTTCGACTTCGGCGGAACTCTGGACGGACCGACGCACTGGCTCGATCGATTCCTCGCACAGTATCGCGCGGCGGGAATAGAAATCGAACGCGCAGAGCTCGATCCGGCCTTCGATCACGCGACTAAAACCGGCTACGGCGCGACCAAGATCGTATCGCGCTTTGGCCTGACGGACCTGATTCGTTTTCTCGTCGGACATCAGATGGAGTTTCTGCGCGCGAACGGTCCCGAGCGGATTCGAACGATGATCGAGGGCGCTGACGGCAAAGGCCGGCATCGGATGGTCGAGCAGGTGACTTCATCGTTCGTGACCGAAACGAAAGCCGGAATGGCTGACAGCAGGCGCGCACTCGACAGCCTCGGGAACAAATTTGCGATGGGCGTTGTTTCAAATTTCTACGGTAACCTCGAAACGATCCTCGAGGATGGGGCAATCAGGAACTATTTTTCAGCGATCGCGGATTCGAGCCGCGTAAAGATCTTCAAGCCTGAGCCGGGAATTTTTCAGGCGGCTCTGAAGTCTCTCAGGTTATCGCCCGCTGATGCGGCGATGATCGGCGATTCGCTCGACAAGGATTGCAAACCGGCGCACCAGCTTGGGATGCGAACGGTGTGGTATCAGCCGCATCCCAATGGAATTGCCGATCGCGACGCTATCGCGGATTTCACGATCGCATCGCTCGAGGGTTTGAATCGGATCGCATGGTGAAGTGGTGATGAAGTTGCAGGGAGCGATCATAGCCGCAGGACGTGGCGAACGACTTCGCGCGTCGGGCGCCGATTTACCCAAGCCGCTGGTCGAGCTTGGCGGGGACACGATGCTCGCGCGGCAGGCGCGCGCGCTGCTCGACGCCGGCGCCTCGTCGGTGCTGGCGATCGTCAATTCGGAAACAGCGCGAATCGCCGATGAGCTGAAACTGCCGGTGCCGCCAAGCGTCAAAGTCGTCGTGCGCGATACCGCCAATTCGATGGAGACGATGCTCACGCTCGGCGAATTTATCGAGCCGGGATGGTTCATCGCAGCGACCGTCGATGCGATCGTGCCGCAAGCGGAAATGTCGCGCTTCGTGCGCGAGGCGCAACGGAAAATTGCGTCGTGCGGCGACCAACGTATCGCAGGCGCGCTCGCTGTCACGCAATGGCGTGGCGATCGCAAACCCCTGTTCGCAAATGTCAATCAAGGAGGCTTGATCACCCACCTCGGCAGCGAGCAAAATCTTTTCGTTACGGCGGGGCTGTACTTCCTGCACACTCGGATATTCGATTTGGCGGGCGACGCGCGGCGCGCCGGCCTCGATGCACTCCGTCGATTTCTGGCTTTGCTGATCGACAATCAGATGAATCTCCACGCGATCGAAATTGAGGGCGCGATCGACGTGGACGAGCTGAACGATCTCGACGCCGCACGCCGCGCAATACGGAGCATTCAATGAGCTACCGTGCTTTGGGAGTTTATAGAGAGCCCGAATTTTCCCCGGGCAAGGTCGAAGCCGACGCCGCCATTCTCGACGGCGCGCTGGCCGAGCTTGCCCGTGAAGGATTCGAAACGTCCGCCATCGACGCGCAGAGCTTCGGCGACGGCGTGCCGGTTGAAGCCGATCTGATCCTCGCGATGTGCCAGGGCGAGCGTCCGCTGAAGCGCCTCGCCGAGGTCGAGCAGGCCGGAGCCGTCACGATGAATTCAGCGCTTGCGATCCGCAACTGCTATCGCGATCTGCTCGCGCCGGGTCTGCAACACGCTGGAGTTCCAGCGCCCGCGGGTGCGCTCGTGTCGACCGGAGAGCCGCTCGACCTGCGCCGCCTGCTCGGGATGGATCTGAGCGGCGGGATGTTCGTCAAGCGCGGCGATCTGCATGCACTCGGCAACGAGGACGTGCAGCGCGTGGTCGGCCGCAATCAGCTCGAATCGGTGTTGAATGGTTTCGCCGAGCGCGGCGTGCGCTTCGCCTATCTCCAGCAGGAAGCGCTCGGCAACGTCGTGAAGTTCTACGGCGTCAGCGGCGGAACATTTTTCTCGGCGCTGCCCGAGCAAGATGAGATCCCCGAAGCCGCTGTGCGCGAACTGTCTGATGCCGCTTCACGCGCGGCCTTGGCGCTGGGCCTCGAGGCCTGGGGCGGCGACGCGGTCTTGAGTGGCGATCGCTTTGCGATTATCGATTTTAACGACTGGCCAAGTTTCAGCCGGGTCCGCGCGCAAGCTGCGCGCGCGATCGCACGGCGCGCGATGGCGCTCATGAACCGCACGCGATAATCGCCAGTCTAAACGAGGAAGGAACATCCACTCCGCACCTGATGTCTAAAGGTAAGCTGCCGACTATCACGACTCCGGTTCCAGGACCCAAGTCACAGGAAATCTTCGCTGACGAACAGGCCCATATCGCGCCCGGCCGCCAGCGTATCTCGCTGCTCGCCGGCGTCGCCTTCGATCACGGCGAAGGCGCGACGCTGACCGACGCCGACGGCAACACCTACGTCGATTTTTTCGCCGGTGTCGCAGTCGCCAGCCTCGGCCATGCCCATCCGGGATACGCCAAGGCGATCGGCGATCAGGTCGCGCGCCTCAATGTAGGAACATTCGCCACCAAGGAGCGTGCTGAAGCGTTCAAGCTGCTCGGCGAAGTTGCGCCGAGCAACCTGAAGCGCGCGCATCTTTACAGCGGCGGTGCGGAGGCGGTCGAAGCGGCTCTGCGCCTTGCGCGATCCGCCACCAAGAAGCATGAGGTCGTGAGCTTCTGGGGCGGCTTCCACGGCAAGACTTACGGCGTGATGGGACTGATCGGCGACGAATCGAAGCAGGGCTACGGTCCGCTGCCCGGCGGACGTTACCAGGTACCGTACGCCGATTGTTATCGATGCCCCTTCAAGTTGAAGCATCCGTCGTGCGGACTGGCGTGCGTCGATTTCGCGCGCGAGCAGGTGAAGAACAGCTCGGCCGGCGAAGTCGCGGCCGTCCTCGTGGAGCCGATGCAGGGAACGGCCGGCAACGTGATTCCGCCCGAGGATTGGCTGCCTGCGATCAAGTCGATGGCAAAAGACCTCGGCGCGATGCTAATCGCCGACGAAATGATCACCGGCTTCGGCCGCACCGGAAAGATGTGGGGCGTCGAGCACAGCGGCGTCGATCCCGATATCGTCACCGTCGGCAAGGGCATGGGCTCGGGCTTCCCGGTATCGGGCGTGCTGCTGAGCGACGAGCTCGGCAAGGCCGAGCCGTTCGGCAAGCCGAGCGCGTCGTCGTCGAGCTACGGTGGAAACCCGCTCGCGGCAGTTGCCGTGTCGGAAACGATCAAGACGATTCGCAAGGAGAAGCTGGTCGACAATTCGCGCACGGTCGGCGACAAGATGCTCAGGCGGCTGCGCGAGTTCGTTGAGAAATACGAATTCGTCGGCGACGTGCGCGGCAAGGGGTTGATGATCGGCCTCGATCTCGTGCGCGATCGCGACAGCAAGCAGCTCCTCAACAAGAAGGTGACGGAGCACATCTTCCTGGAGTGCCTGAAGCGCGGCCTCGTCTCGATGAGCTACTTCCCGCGCATCCGGATCAATCCGCCGCTGGTGATCACAGAAGAACAAGCCGACGCCGGCGTGGATATCCTCGACGAGGTGTTCTCCGAGGTAGCCGACCACATAGACTGGCGCGCCGCATGAAATCCCTCGCCCGTTATTTCACGGGAGGGGGATTTCGGAAGCGAAAGAGTTACTGAGCCACAATGAATGAAAACGGAAACGCGGCGTT